>CAISYT010000086.1 GCA_903889785.1 uncultured Caulobacterales bacterium | reverse complement strand
GCGTCTTCACCAACGTGGCCCTGACCGACGACGGCGACGTCTGGTGGGAAGGCCTGACCGATACGCCGCCGGCACACCTCACCGACTGGCGCGGCCGGTCGTGGACCCCCGACAGCCCCGAACCCGCTGCCCACCCCAATGCCCGCTTCACCGTGCCCTGCAGCCAAGTGCCGGTCTGCGCGCCCGAATGGGAAGACCCCAAGGGCGTGCCGATCAGCGCCATCCTGTTCGGTGGCCGCCGCGCCACCGCCGTACCGCTGGTAACCGAATCCTTCGATTGGCAGCATGGCGTGTTCCTGGCCTCAAACGTGGCCTCGGAAGGCACCGCGGCCGCGGAAAACAAGGTGGGCGAACTGCGCCGCGACCCGTTCGCGATGCTGCCGTTCTGCGGCTACAACATGGCGGACTATTTCGGCCATTGGCTCTCGATGCCGGAACGCGCGTCGAACCTGCCGAAAATTTTCTTCGTCAACTGGTTCCGCAAGGACATGCACGGCAAGTTCCTGTGGCCGGGCTATGGCGAGAACAGCCGCGTGCTGAAGTGGATCTTCGAACGCGTCGACGGCAAGGCCCAGGCCAACGAGACCCCGATTGGCTATGTTCCGACCGCTGCCTCGCTGGACATTTCCGGCCTGACGCTCAGCAACCATCAGCTGTTCCTGCTGCTGACCGTCGACCCGTCGGTGTGGAAGGAAGAGGCCAGCCTGATCCCGTCCGCCTACGAAAAGTTCGGCAAACGCTTGCCCAAGGCGCTCTGGACCGAGCATGAGGCGCTGGTGAACCGACTGGACGCCGTCCGACAGGCACCTGTGGCTTCGGCCTAGCTTCTTCGGCGTGGATTAAAAGCAAGGCGGGGCGGGCTAGCCCCGCTTGATCCCCATCGGGTAGGTCTCTGCCACCAGGCGGTCGTCACACAGCATCAGCAGGGCAAACAGCCTTTCGGCCTAGCTTTCGGACGCGCCAGTCGGCGCGCCAGCAAGGGGGCGTTGGCCGGGTCTAGGATCAGGAAGTCGGCCTCCTTGCCGGCCTCAAGGCTGCCAATTCTTTCCCCAGCCCCAGGGCGCGCGCGCCGCCCAGGGTGGCCATATACAGCGCATCGTAGGGGTCAAGCCGATCACCCAGCAGCTGCGCCACCTTGTAGGCCTGATTCAGGGTGCGCGGGATCGAGAAGCTGTCACCGCCAGCAACGTCGTTGCCGATGCCGACCTTCACGTCACAGGCGCAAGCGCGTTTCAGCGGAAACAGGCCCGAGCCGAGGAACAGTTTGCTGCTGGGGCAATGCGCGATCGAGGCCACCGCCGCGGCCAGCCGGGAAAACCCGCTCTCATCCATCTGGACGCAATGGGCGAACACCGAGCGGCTGGTGACCAAGCCGGCACGCTCATAGATATTGAGGTAGTCGCTCGCCTCCGGATGCTGGCGCATAGCCTCGATACCCTCCTGCACGGTCTCCGCCAGGTGGGTCTGAATCCAGACCTGCGGGTGATCGCGCAGAATCTGGCCTGCAATAGCCAATTGCTCGCCCGATGACGTCAGGGCAAAGCGCGGCGTCACCGCATAGCCTAGCCGTCCCGCCGAGCCGCAGCGATCAGCCGCATGCCCTGCTGAAAAGCTTCTTCGAACAGCGCCTACACAGAGGTCTTGTGGCTGGAGCCGAAAACCAGAGCGGTTGTTGTGCCGTTGCTCAGCAACTGGTCGACGAACAGCGCCGCCTGGACCGCGGCGTGCTTTGGATCCACAAACGCCGCCTCAGCCGGAAAAGCGTAGCGCTCTAGCCAATCAAGCAGGCCACTATTCTCCGCTGCGATGATCGACGCCTGCGGCAGGTGGACATGCAGATCGACAAAACCGGGCATGAGAATGCACTCGGGATAGGCGGTAGGACTCAGGCCGTGAAGCCGGGGCGAAAGTTGGCGGTAATCGCCGCTAGCGAGGATCAGCCCATCTTCGCCGACCAACAGTAGGCCGTCGTCATGCTAGACGCAGGCCCCCGCGCCATTTACCGCCGGATCGCCTTATGTGCAGGATAGACGCGCGGTAGCCGTGCAAATCAGCCCTCATAACGCTTTGGGGCCAACCATGGCCTTATGTAGCGAAAGCGAAACACAATTTCAGAGTGCAGCGCGATTTCGCAATCAGTCTGCCGCTTTAGGCGGCCATCCTGAACCTACCGACGGACTTTAATGAGGATCCAACCATGCCCCGCACCAGAAATAATGTCCTCGCTGCATTGGCGCTGATGACCAGCCTGTCCACCTTCGCCCTGGCCGACGCCAGCCAGGCGCAGGTTCAACTGCCGGGCGGCATGGCCGCCGCTGGACGACAAGGGCCTAGCTTCCAAGCCCCTCGGGGTGAGTTTCGCGCCCAGATGGAAAGGCGCATGACCGAGCGGAAAAAGGATCTGGCCACGGTGCTGCGGCTGCGCCCAGACCAGATGACGGCCCTGGACGCCCTGATCGCCAGCCAAGGCCCCAGGCCACCCGCGCAAGACCTGGGTCGCGCGCCCGGCGTCCAGCCAGGGCCGTCACCCGCACCCGGCGTAACCTTGACCACCCCGCAACGGCTCGACCGGCAGGCTCAGCGCGACCAAGCGCGTCAGCAGATGATGCAACAACGCGCCCAGAGCCTGCGCACCTTCTACGCCACACTGAGCCCCGACCAGCAGCAGGTGTTCGACGCCATGACCCGTCTGCGCAATTCCAACGCAGGCCACATGAAGATGCGCATGGGCGGTGGCGGTCGAGGACGCGGCGGCTTCGGTGGCGGTGGTGGCTTCCCCGCCGCGCGCGCGCCGTCCCGCTGATATGAAACACAAAAGGGCCGGTGGAAACGCCGGCCCTTTTCATCCAACAGCGACGCTGTGGCCATGCGTTGATTTAGCCGTCAAAGTCGCCTCCTCAATACGGCCCCGATGATCCAGCCCATGTCCGCCGCCTCACACGCCCTGCCCGCTCAGATTCTCGTCGTCGATGACGACCGCGAGCTGCGCGAACAGGTCAGTGCCTATCTGGTCGAGCACGGCTACGCGGTGCGCGCTGCCGCCGATGCCACGGCCATGGATGCGGCACTGGCGGCAGGTCAGGTCGATCTGGTGATCCTCGATGTCATGCTGCCGGGCGAGGGCGGGCTCTCCATCTGCCAGCGCCTGACCCGCAAGGGCGGCCTTGCCATCATTATGGTCAGCGCCATGGGCGAGGAGATTGACCGCGTGCTGGGCCTGGAACTCGGTGCTGATGATTACCTTCCCAAGCCTTGCAGTCCGCGCGAACTGCTGGCCCGGGTGCGGGCCGTTCTGCGACGGCGTGAGGAGCGTGACCCCCATTCCAGCCGCGAGAGCGGCAGCAATCTGTACCGCTTTCTGGGCTACACGCTGGACATGGTGCGGCGGCAGCTGAACGGACCGAATGGCTCGGCCATCCTGCTCACCGCTGGCGAGTTTTCACTGCTCAGCGCCTTCCTCGAACATCCCGGCCGCATCCTCACCCGTGACCAACTGATTGACATGGCCCGCGGCGGCGAGCCGGACGTTTACGACCGGGCCATCGACGTGCAGATCAGCCGCCTGCGCAGAAAACTGAAGGCCGACGACGACCGCGACGTGATCCGCACCTACCGTGGCGCCGGCTATATGTTCGACGCCAAGGTGCAGCGTCCGTGAGCGCGTTATGAAGGCCAAGGCCACCGGTGCACCGATTGCGGTGCAGATCGGTCTGCTGATCGCCCTTTGCCTGGTCGCAGCCCAGATCATCGCCCTGGCAGTAGTGGGCCTTTCGCCTCCGCCAGCGCCTCAGATCTATCGCCTAACCGAGATCGCCACGGCCCTCCAAGGCGGCTCACTCCAGCCAAGTTTGGGCAGTACGCTCGAGCGTACACTCGCAGACAGGCCGCCACCGGGGCGCAATCAGAATCGACGGCAGGCCACCCCCGACACAAACCGTCAGCAGTCCCCGATGCGGAACAACCGAACAGCCGGGCTGGGTCGTAGCCGGATCGCCTTGGCGGTTCTGCTCGGCGTCGAGCCCAGCCGCATTCGTATCCTACGCCCGCCACCCTCATGGCCGAGCCGCATCATGACGGGCCGCATCCTGCCCGACCCCAATCAGTCACAGCCCCGACGAATTGACGATGACCGGGGGCCGCCACGCCCTCAGGCCCCCGATGACAGCGAACCCCGATTGGGTTTTGATCGCCGGCCAAGTGGCGGCTTTGACAGCGCACCTAGAGCGTTTCCGGCAGCGCCCGCCCAGCGCCTGCAGCGCTTGAGCGCCCGCGCGCCTGAAATGGACATCGTCGGCGGATTTATCGCCAGCCTGCAGCGCGACGACGGCCTTTGGGTGGTCGTTAAACCCCAGCCCGAGCCCTTCCCCAACGATTGGCAGCGCAAGGAGGGGCTCTGGATGATCGGATGCCTTTTATTATCTGCCCCCGCCGCTTGGGGGTTCGCGCGCCGCATCACCGCGCCGATCGACCGCTTCGCCGAAGCCGCAGCACGCCTCGGCCGCGATCCACAAGCGCGCCCTATTTCGCTGGATGGCCCGGCGGAAATTGGCAAGGCGGCGTTGGCCTTCAATGACATGCAGGTACGGCTGAAACGCTATGTCGACGACCGTACCGCCATGGTCGGGGCCATCAGCCACGACCTGCGCACACCTCTTGCCCGTATGCGTTTCAAGCTGGAGGCCAAGACCCCAGACCCCGCCGCCATTCTGAGCGACATCGTGCAGATGGAGGCGATGATCGGCTCGGTTCTGGCCTTCATCCGTGACGCCAGCGTGCTAGCGCGGCGCGACAAACTCGACCTGCTCTCGGTCGTCGAAGTCGTGGTCGACGATGCCGCCCTTGTCGGTAGAAACGCGACCCTGATCAAAGCCCAGCCGCTAACCGTGGAGGGAGACCCGATCGCCCTGCAGCGGCTGTTGGCCAACCTACTCGACAACGCACTCAAATACGGTGGGGTGGCCCGCGTCTCCATGGCGCAGCGCAACGACCAGGCCGTGGTTGAGATCGAGGACGACGGCCCCGGCATGGCACCGGCTGACCTGGCGCGCGCCTTTGAGCCATTCTACCGCGCAAACGTCTCGCGCAATCTCGACAAGGGCGGTGTTGGATTGGGATTGGCCGTCGCTCGTTCTCTCGCCCGTACCCACGGCGGCGATGTGGACCTGGTGTCACGGCCGGGCGGTCTGACCGCACGCGTCACTCTGCCGTTGGCCTAATCCGCAAAATTGGGTGTTGGCGCGATTTCGCCATAAGGGATGGCCGCACAGATCACGGCCAACAGTGACTGCAGAAAGGGTTACAAACCCTATTTCTTCAGCCAGCGCCCATCGGCAGACTTGAAGTACTGGCCGGCGGGAATACGCTCGAACAGCAGCTTGGCTGTGGCCGCGCCGGCCGCGTCTGCCAGGGCGCCCGCCTTAGCAGCCGCTTCCTTATAAAGCGTCAGCGCGACCCGCGTTGATTTCGGCGATGGCGGCCCGGACCGGCGGCGGGACGTCACCACTGACCAGCCCGAGAAATCCATCAGCCTGTTCGCCCACCTAACCGGCCGCCTTGGCGGCGTCGACGGTGGCCTTGGCGGTTGCGCTCTGCGCAAGTGTTTGGGGCGCAAATATCCCGGGCGCGGCGCAGAGCACCAGGACGGCGGCGGAGAACAGGATCAGCTTGCGAGGAAAGGGGCGAGGCACGGCGGGGAGCTTCCGAGCCTTAGGCGTTCAAGGTAGGTCGCTTTGCGGTTATAGAGGGGCAATGAAAGCTCTGCTGGTTCGCCGCCTTGGTGCCAACTACGCCATCGTAGTCGCTGCCGTAACCTTCCTGGCCCTGCTGACGGCCGCCGCCCTGCGCTCCTCGCCCGGCGTGATGATGCCGAACTGGGTGACGGAATTTGGCTGGAGCCGGTCGGTCATTTCCTTGGCCGCGGCCATCGGCATCTGCCTCTACGGCTTGGTCGGCCCATTCGCCGCAGCCCTGATGCAGGGTTTCGGCGTGCGCAGAACCTTAAGCTGGGCGCTCGGCCTGATGGCCACTGCAACTCTGCTTTCGTGTTTCATGACCCAACCCTGGCAGCTGATTGCCACCTGGGGCGTGCTGTCGGGCCTAGCCAGCGGTTGTGTGGCCACGGTGCTGGCAGCGACCATCGTGAACCGCTGGTTCGTAACCCGGCGCGGTTTGGCGATGGGAGTGCTGACCGCCAGTACGGCGACCGGCTCGCTGATCTTTATACCGGTGATGGCCATGCTGGCCGGCCACGGCGGCTGGCGAATCGTCGCCATAGCCATCGCTGTCACGGCGGCGGCCCTCATCCCGCTGGTGCTGATACTGATGCCCGAGCGCCCGTCGGACATCGGTGCGCTACCCTATGGCGCGACCGACGCCGCCGTGACCGCGCCCTTCAATCCCAACCCGCTGCGCAGTGCGCTGACCGCCCTGGTCGAGGCCAGTAAGACCCGAATGTTCTGGGTGCTGTTCGGCTCGTTTTTCGTCTGTGGCTTCACCACCAATGGTCTGGTTGGCACACACCTGATTTCGCTCTGCGCTGACCATGGCCTCGCCGTGGTCAGCGCAGGTGGGCTTATGGCCCTAATGGGGGCATTCGACCTGGTCGGGACCACACTCAGCGGTTGGCTGACCGACCGCTATGACAGTCGCAAGCTGCTGTTCGTTTACTACGGCCTGCGCGGCCTCTCGCTGATCTACCTGCCGTTCAGCGATTTTTCACTGTGGTCGCTGGGCCTGTTCGCCGTGTTTTATGGGCTGGATTGGATCGCCACCGTGCCACCGACCCTGCGCCTGGCAACCCAGGCGTTCGGCCAGAAGGCACCGATCGTCTATGGCTGGATCGCCGCCGGGCACCAGTTGGGCGCGGCCAGCGCCGCCTTCCTGGCCGGCTCCATTCGTCAGGCACAGGGCCAGTATCTTGAGGCCTTCATTATCGCCGGCGTCGCCGCAGTTGGTGCCGCCATTCTAGTGCTGTCGGCCCCCGGCCCAGAATCTGCGCCGCCTTGCGCGGCCTGAATCTGGCAATCTTGCCGGGCCTAAGGGGATGACGATGATCTATGCCGCGACGGCCAAATCAATGCCCAAATTTGACTGATTTTTAGGGGCTGCACTTTCGCTTGTCTGTGTACCTTTTGTTTTTGCGTCAGGAAGCGCAAAATCCCGCCACAAAGTTGGCAATCCATCGCCATCTTGAAACCTTATAGCTGCGGGAAGAGTAACATCAGCCTCAGCTAATACGATGATCATCAAGATCAATCAGGAGATATCTAAATGAAGCCCAGCCCCGATTTCCGCAACCGGAAAGGGCTTTTCGCCGGTGCCTCGATTGGCGCAGTCGCCGGCTTCTTCGCATTTGGCCTGCTCGCTCACGCGGCAGACGTCAAAGGACCCGTCAACGCCAAGCCTCCAAAAGCGGCCAATATCGCCAGCCCCTACGGCCTACCCGGCTCGTTCGCTGACATTGTCGCCAATGTGGCCCCGGCGGTGGTGTCAATCGATGTCGAGGGCAAGGCGAAGCCCGAGCCCGCCTCACTCCAGATTCCATTTGGCCTCGCGCCCGAAGACGGTGAAGACGGAGACAGCATTCCGTTCGGGCCGTTCCGCTTCAAGCGCATCGATCCGCAGCAGGACAACGCCCCGCCGAAGAAAATGTCGGGGACCGGCTCAGGCTTCTTCATCTCGCCCGACGGCTATATCGTGACCAACAACCATGTGGTCGAGGGCGCTGACAAGATTACGGTCCGCACCACCGACGAACGCTCGATCCCGGCAAAACTGATCGGCCGCGACGCCGCCACAGACCTAGCGGTGATCAAGATCGACGGCCACGACCTGCCCTACGTCAGTTTCCAAAACAAGGCCAAGCCCCGTGTTGGCGACTGGGTCATCGCTGTTGGCAATCCCTTTAACCTAGGTGGCACGGCCACGGCGGGCATTGTTTCCGCCCTGCACCGCGCCCAACCGGGCAGCAACTATGTCGACTACATGCAGATCGACGCGCCGATCAACCGTGGCAACAGCGGCGGCCCGACCTTCGACGTTCACGGCCGAGTGGTAGGGGTTAACACCGCCATCTTCTCACCGACTGGCGGTTCGGTCGGTATCGGCTTCGACATCCCCGCCGACGTCGCGGAGAGCGTGACCAAGCAACTGATAAGCGGCGGCAAGGTGACGCGCGGTTTCATTGGCGCCACCGTGCAGGACGCCAGCGCCGACATGGCCGAGAGCGTCGGCCTGGGTGAGCGCAAGGCCGCCATCGTGGTCGATCTCTCGCCCGGCGGTCCGTCGGAAAAGGCCGGGTTGCGCCAGGGCGATATCGTGCTGAAGGTCGACGGGTCAGACATTTCCTCAGCCACCGACCTTACCCGCGCCGTGGGCATTGCCCGCGCCGGCGACGACGTGAAGATGGAGATCTGGCGCGATGGCAAGAAGCAAACAATCGCCGTCCGCTCAGGCACGCGTCCAGAAGAAAACCGTCTGGCTTCGAACGACAACAGCGGCGGTGCCGGTGCGGGGGTGCCGCCATCCCGCGCGCCTGCCGTGCTGGGCATGCGACTGGTTCCTAGCGACAAGGGTGGGGTTACGGTCCAGGCCGTGATCCCCAACTCCAACGCTGCCGAGAAGGGCATCAAGAAAGGCGATGTCATCGCCAACGCGGGTAGCCTTAAGACCGATAGCCCGGCTGATGTCACCGACGCCGTGGCCCAGGCCAAGAAAGATGGCCGCAGTAACGTGCTGCTATTGATCGACCGCGACGGCCGCAAGCTTTACGTGCCGATCGAAGTCACCGAAGCCAGCGCTCAAGGCTAAACTGGCTACAGACCGGAATAAGGACCCCGCGGGCTCAGGCTCGCGGGGTTTTCTTTTCCCTCCATAACCGCTGGCACAGTCAGAGCGGCGACTGGGCGAGGATGGGACGCCACCTTCAACACGGTGTTCGACCACCAGGGCGGCCCACGCGGCGGCAACAAGACCTATCTGGCCGGCATGGTCATGGCCGCAGCACGGCGCGATTTCTGCGACGGCGGCACGCTGAACCTGCGCGCCATGGTGAGCCCAGAACCGCTGATGGGTCGGCGGGGCTATCCGCTTTTACTGGCCATGGGCGAGACGGCTGACGGCAAGACCCTGCTGGTCGACCGGCAGCACCCGCACGATCCTGATCTTGTCTTCCGCAGAGAAATGCCGCCGCGTCGCGCGCCAGATATCCTTCACCACCCGCTCGCCGGGGGTCGTCTTCGAGGGTAAGGGTTTTGGTCTCATCTTCGTTCCTACGTCACTGCGATGAGACCAAAACCCTCCGTTAGCGGGAACCCTGAATCTGTCTCACTGGTGCTGACGGCGGACATTTGACTGCCATTGTGCGGAATGCAGGAAAATAACCAGGCCGAAAACTCCCATCTGCCGATCCGGCGACGAGAGCGGAGGCAGCAAAAGTTCAAGTCTCAGGGCTCAGCCCAAAGGTTCCTCTCCAGCCACGCAGCGATCTACAATACCTTCAACACACAGCCTCACATGATCTCTCGTCCGGGCCTTCGCACTTTGAGGGCTGGCACTCATGAAGTTTCGACGGCGGCTACCGTGGCGACTTGATTGAAAGGGTGGGGAATGGGCGTTTTCGCGCTCGCTGACTTAACGTCACAGTTCACCCAGAAGCGCCATTGTCTGGCCATGAATCTGCGAAATCCTCGAACTAACCTAAATGAAGGGCTGGGAATCAGATCAATGACCCGTGCAACAAAGGAACGCCTGACCGCCGCCCTGGCGGCGGCCTCTATCTGGGGAGTTGTTGCCATGTCTGCCGACGCGCAGCCGAAGTACAATGAGGTCAAGCCGACGTCCGAGCGACCCTGGGTAAGCGCCCATGATGCGCCTTATCGAACCGACGAAGTGATGATCAACCTGCCCGGAAACGGCGCGCGTGGCGGGGAGTTGGAATGGAAGGTGCGAATGAAAGCCGGTGCCACCATGATCTACAGTTGGAGCGAGAGCGGCACGCCTGCCGACGAATTCTATTCCGACTTGCATGGCCACGCGACCGTTGCCTCGCCAAACGGCGAGTTCGATCTGGCCAACTACCATAAGGGGACGGGCGACAAACATGCCGGTGCCCTGGTCGCCGCCGTGGACGGGGTGCATGGCTGGTATCTGAAGAATGACGGTGAAAAAGGTTCCACCGTCACCATACGACTAGCCGGGTTCTACGAATTGATCCCGCCCGGCCAGGTCGGCAATGAATCCGGCATCAAGGCTAAAGGGCAGGATTAGGTCCCCACCGGCAGACGCAATGTCAGGAGCCGTCGATCCGCTATCCGCCGCTCGGGCCGTCAACGCCCGGCTCGCGTACGATTATGACGCCATGCCCTATTTGCCCGAACCGGAGCCACTGCTCGACCTGGAACGGATATTCGGCCTTGCGGCCGTCTACG
>CAISYT010000085.1 GCA_903889785.1 uncultured Caulobacterales bacterium | reverse complement strand
TTCTCCATGTCGCCGTCGCATGACCCCAAATACATGAGGATCGAGCGCAGCTTCTTGACGTATGCCGAAGCCTCCTCAGGGCTGCGCATGTCTGGCTTGGAGACGATCTCCATCAGGGCGGTTCCGGCGCGGTTGAGGTCAACGTAGGTGGCGCCTGGGTCCATATCGTGGATCGATTTGCCGGCGTCCTGCTCTAGGTGCAGCCGCTCAATCCGCACGGTGAAGGTCGAGCCGTCGTCATGCTCCACCTCGACCTCGCCCTCCCCGACGATGGGGAACTCGAACTGGCTGATCTGATAGCCGCTAGGCAGGTCGGGATAGAAATAGTTCTTCCGATCAAAGCGGCTCTTGAGGTTGATCTGAGCCTTCAGTCCCAGCCCCGTGCGCACGGCCTGTTCGACGCAGTGTTTGTTCAGCACCGGCAGCATGCCCGGCATGGCCGCATCGACCAGGCTGACCTGTTCATTGGGCTCGGCACCGAAGCCGACGGCGGCACCGCTGAACAGCTTGGCGTTGGAATTAACCTGTGCATGAACCTCCAGCCCGAGAACAATTTCCCAAGTGCCGGTGCGGCCTTCGATCAGCTTGATATGGCTTGTCACGACGAGGCCCTCCACCACGACTGCGGGCGTTGCGAGACGTCCGCGGCCTTTTCCATGACGGACGCCAAGGAAAATAGTGTCCCCTCGTCCAACGGCTTGCCGATCAGTTGCAGGCCCAGCGGCAGGCCTTCGCTCGACAGACCAGCCGGCAGCGACAGGCCTGGTAGTCCGGCTAGGTTTACCGTCACCGTGAAGACGTCGTTGAGGTACATGGCCACCGGATCTGACGCATTCTCGCCCAAGGCGAAGGCGGCGCTGGGGGCCGTCGGCGTGAGAATGGCGTCGCACTGGGTCCAGGCAGAATCAAAATCGTCTGAGATGCGGCGACGCACCTTCAGCGCCTTAATGTAGTAGGCATCGTAATAGCCGTGCGAGAGCACATAGGTGCCGATGAGGATGCGGCGTTTAACTTCGTCGCCAAAGCCTTGAGCGCGGGTGTTCTCGTAGGTCTCGGTCAGGTTCGAGCCGGCGGCGCGCAGGCCAAAGCGCATGCCGTCGTAGCGCGCCAGGTTTGACGAGGCTTCCGCCGGGGCCACGATGTAATAGGCCGGCAGGGCGTATTTGGTGTTGGGCAGGCTGATCTCGACCACCTCACAGCCAGCGGCTTTCAGCCAGGCGGTGCCCTGGGTCCACAGCGCCTCAATCTCGACTGGCATGCCATCGACACGGTATTCCTTGGGCACGCCGATGCGCAGGCCCTTAACCGACTTGCCGACGAACGCGGAGAAGTCCGGCACGGGGAGGTCTAAGCTGGTCGAATCCTTGGGATCGTGGCCCGCCATGGAGCCGAGCATCAGGGCCGCGTCCTCCACCGTCCGCGTAATCGGGCCGGCCTGATCCAGCGAACTGGCGAAGGCTACAATGCCCCAGCGCGAGCAGCGGCCGTAGGTCGGTTTGATGCCTACAGTTCCGGTGAAGGCCGCCGGCTGGCGGATTGAGCCACCGGTGTCTGTGGCCGTGGCCCCAAGGCACAGTCCTGCTGCAACGGCGGCGGCCGAGCCGCCCGAGGAGCCGCCGGGCGTAAGTTTGCGGTCAGACCCAATTGCCCGCCACGGGTTGATCACCGGGCCTGAGGCCGAAGACTCGTTGGACGAGCCCATGGCGAACTCGTCGAGGTTCAGCTTGCCGAGCATCACCGCGCCGTCGCGCCACAGTTGGCTGGTGACCGTGCTCTCATAGGTTGGCTTGAAATTGGCCAGCATCTTCGAGCCGGCTGTGGTGCCAACGCCCTCGGTGCAGAACAGGTCCTTGATCCCCAGCGGCGCACCGTCCAGCGGGCCAGCATCGCCTGACGCACGGCGCACGTCAGACGCAGCGGCCATTTGAAGAGCTTTTTCCGGCGTCTCGGCGATATAGGCGTTGAGCGCACGGGCGCTTTCCATGGCGGTCAGGTGCGCCTGGGTCAGCTCGACCGAGGTGAACTGCTTGGAGGCCAGGCCATCGAGCGCGGCCTTCAGGGTCAGATCGGTCAGGTTGCTCATTCGACAACCTTCGGCACAACGAAAAATCCGCCAACAGACTTGGGTGCATTGGCCAGCACCCTCGAGGCATCGCCGCCCTCTGTGACCACGTCCTCGCGCAGCGGCAGGCCCTGGTTGACCACCGAGGTCAGCGGCTCAACGCCATCGGTGTCTACCTCGGCAAGCTGCTCGATCCATTGCATAATGCCGTTGAGCTGCTCGGCCAGGGCCGGCAGGACTTCCTCAGGCTCGGCGATGCGCGACAGGCGCGCGACCTTTCGAACTGTGGCAACATCAATGGCCATAGGGGTTCCCTCAAATTCCAACCCAGCGGTTAGCCGCCCTGACCGCCGGGGGCAAGATGCGCTATGGGAAGATATGGTCGTTCTGCTGCACGAAGATTTCGCCACCGCCCTGCCCCGCACCGGTGCCCTTGCCGGGCTGGACCTGGGGGAGAAGACAATTGGCATCGCGGTGAGCGACGCCTTGCGCACGGTGGGAAGCCCGCTGGAGACGCTACGGCGGACCAAGTTCACCGCCGACCTGGAAAAGCTGTTCGCGATAATGGACCACCGCGCGATCGCCGGGCTGGTGATTGGCCTGCCGCTGAATATGGACGGGACAGAGGGGCCACGCTGCCAATCGGTGCGAGCGTTCGCGCGTAACCTGCTTCAGCGGCGCGAATTGCCCCTGCTGTTCTGGGACGAGCGCCTGTCGACCGCGGCAGTGACCCGCATGATGATCGAGGAACACGACCTGACACGCAAACGCCAGGGCGAAACCGTCGACAAGCTGGCCGCCGCTTGGATTTTGCAAGGCGCACTGGATCGGCTGCGGCGAACCTGACAGCGCGCAAGCGCAGCCAGGTCCAAGCAATCAGATCAATTCGACCGTCGACGGCTTGATCGCCAGGCTAGCTTCGAAATCAGACAGCAGGTCGGCCAGTTCCT
>CAISYT010000084.1 GCA_903889785.1 uncultured Caulobacterales bacterium | reverse complement strand
TGACCTGGAGGATCCCGGCGTTGATCACGGTCCCGCCCGTGAACGTATTGATCCCACTTAAGGTGAGGGTGCCGGCCCCCACCTTGGTCAGCAGACGATCACCCGAAATGACACCGGTAATAGTGCCATCGGTCCCGGCCACGCTGCTGTTAGCCGTCAGCGTGATGTCTTTGGCGACGGTCTGGGACTTCACGTCAAGGCTACCACCCGCCAAGGTCACCGTGCCGGCACCCAAGGCGTTGGCGCTGTCGACTGCCAAGGTGCCCGCCGAGACCGTCGTCCCCCCCGAATACGTATTGCTGCCGCTGAGCGTCACCGTCCCGCTACCCGTCTTGGAAAGAGCGCCGGAAGTGACCGTACCCGTGACCTCACCGCCTAGGAGCACCAGCTTGTCTCCATTCAATTGAGTACCGTCTAGCGAACCCGAAGATAGGGTGATCGTGTTAGCAATAGTCCGGGAGCCAAGATTGAGGGCACCCCCGGAGATCGTCACGGCCCCGCTGCCGAGCGCGGTGTCACTCCCGGCGATGAGCGTGCCGGCTGTGATGGTCGTCGCCCCCGTGTAGGTGTTGGCACCCGTCAAAGTCAGGTTGCCGGAACCAGCCTGGGTCAGGCTGCCCGCACCCGAAAGCACACCCGAATAGGTGGCGTTGTCCGAGCGATTGAAGATCAGGCTACCGGCGGACGAAAGATTGCCGCTGAGCGTACCCGTGGTGCCGCCAGCACCTACCTGCAACGTGCCACCGGTGAGCGTGAAGGTCCCAGAGCCATTCATAGCCAAATCGCTCTCCAAAATCACATTGCCACCACCCATGGTGATGTTCGCGGCGTTCGTGGCCGTCAAACCACCGGCTAAAGTAAGCGAGCTACCACCGACCGAGCCCGTACCTAGGGTCAAGGTCCCATTCGTTACTGAAATCGCATTGAGCAAACGAGCGTTCGCTGTGCGCGTTGCATCTTTTAAGCTATTCAAGGTGGAATTAGCGGTCACCGTGATGCTCCCAGTGCCAAAGGCGTTGGTGTCCGAACCTCTCACTCCCACGAACTGGATGGTACCTCCGGAAAGGATGATGTTCGTCGTGGAAGCGCTCATATTGCCCTGTACCCAGAGTAAACCGGTCCCCGTCTTGACAAAGTTGCCGGCGCCCGTGATGGAACCATTCGAAGCTGTCGCAGTGGCGAGGCCTTCACCAAGTGACTGATTGGCGGTGTTATTCAACGTGAACGTGACCCCTGAGCTGACCTGGATATTGCCTTGATTGTTTAGCGTGTTGACCGTCGCCGAGGAGTTGAGCGCTAGGGTAGATCCAACCGCGAGGGACAAAGAGGTCGAAGCCAAAGAAGCCCCCGACGCCAAGGTCAACGTACCCGCCGACACCGTCGTCGCACCCGTGTAGGTGTTAGCACCCGTCAAAGTCAGGTTACCGGAACCAGCCTGGGTCAGGCTGCCCGCACCCGAAAGCACACCCGAATAGGTGGCATTGTCCGAGCGGTTGAAGGCCAAATTACCGGCAGACTGATTGAAGGATAGCCCGCCATTGAACGTACCGGTCGTACCACCGTTACCGAGCTGCAAGGTGGAACCCGCGGCCACGCTGATGGTACCGGTACCGATATTGCTTATATCCTTCTCGATCACCACGGTGCCGCCGTTGGCAATTGCGAGATTACTAGTTCCCGTGGCGACAACATCGCCACCGAAGATGGTTCGTCCGTTACGACCGAGGGTCAAGGTTCCTGACGTGACCGTGACCTTGTTGTTCAGGCGGCCAGGAGCTGTGAAACCACCTGCAAGAAAGGTTCCGATAATGGCATTACCTGTCACCGTGATGTCGCCTGACCCGAGGGAACTGACTGAGTTTTGCGCAGAAAATGACCCTGCATTCAAGGTGATGGCTCCCGTGAGTCCGCTGTTGTCGCCAGCCAAGAGCACCTCGCCACCACCCGACTTCACCAAAGCACCGGAACCGCTCAAAGTCCCGAGGAACTGCGGGGCGCCAGTCGTCGTATTCAAGGTCAACGTCGTGCCACTGCCGATTGTGACAGCTCCAGAACCGGTCAGTGCGGAGGTCGTCGCCGACGCATTGAGCACCAGACCGGCCCCAGCAGCAACCGAGAGCGCACCCGCGCTCATGGTCGCCCCCGACGCCAAGGTCAGCGCACCCGCCGACACCGTCGTCGCACCCGTGTAGGTGTTAGCACCCGTCAAAGTCAGGTTACCGGAACCAGCCTGGGTCAGGCTGCCCGCACCCGAAAGCACACCC
>CAISYT010000083.1 GCA_903889785.1 uncultured Caulobacterales bacterium | reverse complement strand
GTAAGGACGTTACCGCCAAATGCTATGGCGGTGACGCCAGCCGCAAGCGCAAGCTCCTCGACAAGCAGAAAGAGGGCAAAAAGCGCATGCGCCAGTTCGGCAAGGTGGAAATCCCGCAGGAAGCCTTTATCGCCGCGCTGAAGATGGACAACGATTGAGGCACGGTATGCTAGGCTTGCGACCATGACCGACGACGCCAAGCCCGAAACCCCGATGCAGCGCGCCCTGCGCCTTAAGCAGGCGGCGATCGACGCCAAGCCCCAGCCGCCGCGTGGCGGCAAGTTCCAGCGCGAGCAATCTACAGGCGTCCAGGCCGGCAAATCCAAGCCCTGGATGAAGAAATAGAGGCCGACGGTGCCGCATCTCGATTGCCTCACCTCCAAGAAATTTAGTGTCAGCCCCTGCGGGGCGGTGGCTTTCGAGCGCGAACAGGCCTATGTGCGCGAGGCGATGGGATCGTGATGCACTGCGGCACTTGAGTTTGCCGCGCCCCGCCCTCATTGCCCTGATCCGATCCACCCATCCGAAAGCCCCATGCAAGACCTAAAGAAGAATAGCTTCCAAGACCGTGCCGCGGCCTCAGCCGCCGCTAAACAAGCCCTCCTCGCCAAATTCAAGCCCAAGCCTACGGTCACCGCACCGGTGATTGAGGATCGTAGTCTGGTGCGCGAAGCCGAGCTGGCCCAAGTCCGCACAGCGCGCGCCGAAGCCAAGGCTGCCAAGGAAGCCGCTCGCCTGGCCGCCGAAGCCGCCGCCGTGCAGGCCGAGGTCAAAATCGCCGAAGACTCTGACGAAGCCCGCCGTGCCGAGCGCAAGGCCCGCAAGGCCGCCATCAAGGAAGCGGCCCGCCTGAAGCGGACCAGCAATCAGGCGACGCGCCGCACCGGCTGATCCAACTGCGGGGGGAGAGGCCCTAGCCTCTCCCCCCGGCTCGGCCTGCGGCGTCGGGTCACCTTGGATGCGGCAAACTGCGGTACCATAAGAGTAGCTATGAAAGACGACCCCAAGCCTAGCCTATCCCTTGGTCTTCGGCGCGGTCTGGCGGAGCGTTGCCCCAGCTGCGGCCAGGGCAAGCTGTATCGCAAATACCTGAAGGTCGAGACGGTGTGCTCGGCCTGCGGCCATGAGCTGGCGCATTATCCGGCCGATGACGGCCCGGCCTATTTCACCATTCTGATCGTTGGCCACCTGGTTGTGGCCCCGCTGCTGATCTTCCCGTTCATCTGGAAAAGCTCGCCGGTGATCGTGCTGCCCCTGACTCTGATACCGCTGTTAATCCTGACCCTGCTGCTGCTGCCGCGGATCAAGGGGGCCTTCATCGGTGCGCTGTGGTTCATCGGCCTGGGCAAGCTGGAACCCGTTACCTAGCGCGCGGCACGAACCGCCGGCACTCGGGCGATTGAAACGCCGTGAGCATCGGCAAATGTTTGATCTCGGCGCTGCCAGGATCAAAACAGGCGAAGGCGGGCGTAACTTGCAAGCACGCGCGCCGATGCATTCATATCGGGCAGACCACGCCGGTGCCCTGCAAGCCGCAATAGCCGCCGGGGTTCTTGTGCAGATACTGCTGATGGTAGGCCTCGGCAAAATAGAACGGTCCGGCCGGAGCGGATTCCGTGGTGATTGGGCCCATGCCACGTGCGGCCAAGGCCGCCGCATAGTCGGCCTCTGACTTGGCCACAGCCGCAGCCTGGGCCAGCGTGTTGGTATAGATCGCCGAGCGGTACTGGGTGCCGACATCATTGCCCTGGCGCATGCCCTGGGTCGGGTCGTGCGCTTCCCAGAAGGTCTTGAGCAGGGCCTCGTAGACGATCAGCGTGGGGTCGTAGACCACCAGCACCGCTTCAGTGTGGCCGGTGCGGCCGCTGCAGGCTTCTTCATAGGTCGGGTTAGGCGTGAAGCCCCCCGCATAGCCCACGGCAGTCACCTTGACGCCCGGTAGCAGCCAAAACAGCCGCTCGGCCCCCCAGAAGCACCCCAGGGCGAAAATCGCCGTCTCAAGGCCATTCGTATAGGGCCCCTTCAAGGCAAGGCCATTGACGGCGCTCACAGAGGCCGTGGGGATAGGGTCTGCGCGCCCGGCCAGGGCTTGAGCGGCGGCGATCAAGGTGGTGGGCTTTTCGGCGAACAGCATGGTGGATAGGTCTCCTTCGATCAGCCGACTCTATAAATATAGGATGCCGGTGAAGAATTGGCGCCAATTGCCTCCAAGCCTTGTCGCGGCCGCCGCGCTCGTATATTCGCACCGATCCGGCCGGAGGTTACAAGCCTTCTTGTCCCAGCTGCGGTGAGGTGGCGGAGTGGTCGATCGCGCACGCTTGGAAAGCGTGTTTAGGTGAAAGCCTAACGAGGGTTCGAATCCCTCTCTCACCGCCAGCGGGTCTGACAGACTTCACTCCCACACGGGACATTCCCAGCAAAGCCCCGGAACGCCTTGGGTTTTTGGACCCTAATCCGTCATTACGCGCGTAGATTTCGGCGTAAAATTCCGCCGATTTTGCCCATTTTCGGCAAGATTCTCCGGCCCCTAAAAACCTGACGGTTTTGGCTGTTTTGAAGCCCGTTTTCCCTGTTATTCCCTGTTACCGGGTCATTTCACTTGTCAGCTGAGGTTTACGGACCGCGTCAACGCGCAAAAACCCCAACGCCTGTTGGCGTTGAGGCTGGTTTGTCTTTTTTTGGCTAGGTTGAAGAACAGGGAACGTCCCTGCCCGCTAACAGGGAATGATCAGTCCCATAACAGGGACCGTAATTGCCGCTAACAGGGATCGGTTGCTGCGAGATTCTCGAGCCACTGGCGCTGATCGGCCCAGGCCAGCGGCATCGGGCGCTTGATCACAGTCGCGGGCTTCACCCGATAGGGTGCTTCACCCTGTAAAATCTGGCGTTGCAACTGCGGGTCCATAAAAGCCAGGCGACAGATGTTGCGTTCATGCTGCGTGATGGGGGCAGTAGCGTGCCTGTATTCACCCGACTGGGTGAACGGCGATGCCTTGCGGCGCAGAAGTTCAGCGTGACCGCGCTTTACAAGCTTGGCCAAGGCGAGTTTAGCGGCAGGCTTCTGGGCGATGGTCGCACCCTTTAGGGTGCAACGTCCGCCTCGTAAAACCAGCCTTTGCGGAAGTATGATCCGCACACCAAAGGCGGCGCCAGGTTCCTCAACCGCATGCTCGCCCTCGACAAGCCGCCGGCCGATCTCGATCAACGCCAGATCAGCACGCCGATCCTCAAAGGCCTGGCCATGCAAGACCAGATGCACCGCATCGCTGCGGACCTCGACCCGGCGGATGTGGTCCTTGAGGTCTTCAACGCAGATCTTGGCTACGCCAAGCAGTCGACCGGTGACCTGCGACAGCCAGGCCTCGACCAACGGTGCCGATAGACGAGCGATCTGCTCGGGGTCATCAACCTTGGGGGCGATGTAGTAGCGGTAGAGCCGTCCCCTGCGACCGTATCCAAAGCTGGGGGTCATGGGTTTTGCCGCGGCATCGAACAGCAAGCCCTTCAAGGGCGCAGTACGAAACTGACAAGTTAAGTGGGCAAAGGCGAAAACGCCCCTGCCCCGCCCTGCAGGTCAAGCTGCCACGGTAGCCGCCGCCCAAGCTTGATGAGCACCGGCGCGCAAGGTGCGAAGCCCGGGTCGGGAGAGCAGGTGAGGCTGGGTATTGAAGGTGTTGTAGATAGGACCGTGGCTGGAAAGGAACCTCTGGGCTGAACCTTGGGACTTGAACTTCTGCTGCTTCCGCTCTCGTCGTCGGATCGGGACTGACAGGTTAGGTCGCCGAGGGCGAAAACGCCCCTACCTCACTTTTTAGATCAAACGTAGGCAGCTAAAGGCGGAGAAAAGATGCCATTAAAATGTCAGCACCGACAGCACTGTCAGCACCAATTCTAGGCTGCTTGAGCTTCAGAAGCTGGGTAGTTCATTTCGATCACGACACCGTTGGGATCAGTGAGGAAGACTTGGTGAAGGCCCTGATCGGGCACCGTGCGCTCAGTCCAATCTAGGCCGCTGTTTTTAAGCCGCCCGTAAAGCTCAGGAAGGTCAACCGCAACAAAGGCGAGGTGATCAATCAAGCCAGATCCAAGCTGATGGATGTCACCCCGTTCGCCTAGATAGTCGGTAGTCGCTGCAGGATTCTCGGGATCAATGCCGACTACATGCACGATTGCGTGCGAGCCGTTGTAGAGCCAGGTGCCCGGAAAAGCGAACGGCGGCCTGTACCCAATCGTGAGCCCTATGATGTCCACGTAGAAGGCATTCGTCTCCTCGAGTTTCAGCGTGCGAAACGAATAGTGATCAAGGCGAGTAATGGGCATGGGGAACCTAATTCCTTCCAGCGACGGTCTCGATATGAAACCCAGTTTGAGATCGGACAAATTGCGATGGGAAGGCTGCCCGCTCAGCGGCCCCAGAGGCGCTTCCATCTAACACCGACACGAGCCAGGCGACGACAAACGCCAAAGGAACAGAGAACAGGGCGGGATTGTCGTAGGGCACCGGCGCAGCACCTTTTAAATGCAAGATCTGGGTCCAGATAGCGGGACTGAGGACGACCATGGACAGGGACGCCAGCAGACCTACGCCCGCACCGGCCACTGCACCGCGCGTAGTAAGCCCCCCCCAGGTGATGGACAAAAATAGGATTGGAAAGTTCGCGCTGGCGGCGATGGCGAACACCAAACCGATGATAAAGGTTATGTTCTGATTCTCGAACACCAGGGAGAGCAGGATAGCAACAATGCTGATGCCGACTACAGCGATTTTCGAAACGAGAACCTCTTCCTTCTCACTAGCCTTTCCCCGACGCACCACACGGGCGTAGAGGTCGTGGCTGACCGCCGAGGCCCCAGCCAGGGTTACGCCAGATACAACGGCTAGGATGGTGGCAAACGCTACGGCTGCCGAAAATCCAACCAGCGCAGGACCACCAAGCGAGGAGGCTAGGTGCAACACCATCATGTTGTTGCCGCCAATGACCTTACCCGCCTCGTCTATAAACCGCGCATCGCCGGAAACGACTGCGATAGCGCCAAAGCCGAGTAAGAACATCAAGGCATAAAACACCGCCATGAAACCGGTGGCGACGAAGATCGAGATCCGAGCCTGGCGGGCGTCCTTGACGGTGAAGAAACGCATCAGGATATGCGGCAACCCAGCGGTGCCCAAGATCAGAGCCAGACCGAGTGAGAGGGCGGAGACCGGATTGGACACAAGACTTCCAGGAGCCATGATGGCCTTATGAACCGGATGCACCGTGATCGCCTTGCGGAACAGGGCCTCAAAGCTAAAGCCGAACTTCGCCATGACTAGGAATGCTATAATCAGCGTCCCCGCCATCAGAAGTACCGCCTTGATGATCTGCACCCAAGTGGTTGCCAGCATACCGCCAAATCCCACGTATAAGGTCATCAAACCGCCAATGATCAGAAGTGCCGACACATAGGGAAGTCCAAACAGCAGTTCGATTAGCTTGCCTGCCCCGACCAGCTGCGATATCAAGTAGACGATGACGATCACTAGGGTGCTGATCCCCGCAACCGTGCGCACTGGCCTTTCGGCCAAGCGGTAGGACACCACGTCGGCGAAGGTATAGCGACCCAGGTTACGCAGTGGCTCGGCTATTAGAAGCATCACCATCGGCATGCCGATCAAGAAGCCGATCATGTAGATCAGCCCGTCGTAACCCGAGACGTAAACCATAGCGGTGACGCCCAGGAATGTGCCGGCGGAGGTGTAGTCACCAGCTATGGCTAAGCCGTTCTGAAAGCCCTTTATCTCGCCGCCGGCGGTGTAGTAAGCCGAGGTCGAGGAAGCGCTCCTGCGCGCCGCCCAGACGGTGATGGCGAGGCTGACGAACACGAACGTCAGAAAGAAAATAACGGTTATGGGATTTCTGCTCGAGTTGCTGTCGACTGCG
>CAISYT010000082.1 GCA_903889785.1 uncultured Caulobacterales bacterium | reverse complement strand
TGAACCCGCTCATCGGTGCCCCAGGCGAAAGACAGGCGTCACAGCGGCTGAATCTGGGTGCGGCCAATGCGACCGGCTTAGAATGGGGCGTACGCCCCGCGTTTCTTCAGCGGCAAGTCTGGACCCAGTGTGAGGGCGGAATTCTTCGGGCTGGAAAGCCGCGCTCGACGTCGCTGCGTGAGACCGGTTCTTGGTCGGATACGCAAAAAGTACCAAATTACAATCTATTCTATGCCGATCTTGAAGCGGACGCACGCGCACGCATAGACGCCTTGCTTGCCCGTCCCGGCTTTGTGCTTCCGCCGGCGCCGATCGGCGGGGTCGTCAATGTGCGCAGTGTGCCGATCCATCGGATCGACTAGGGGCCAATGCCGCCCTGCTCGCGGTTTTTTGACCTAACGATGGAACTTGCGCCCACCACGGCAGAAGGCCCGCCTGGGCTGAAACGACAGTTAGTCGGCCTGATTTTCCACATCCGTCGGCCAGTCGAACAGGGCTTGCAGCACCTTGAGCGCTGCCCCGCGTTCACTTTCTAGGCCCGGATCGCGCGCAAGAACCAACCTGGCGTCATCGGCTGCGACCGCGATCAGGTCTAGGTGCGCGGCCGGATCAGCCAGACGATAGGCAGGCAGTCCACTCTGGCGCAGACCCAATGGATCGCCACCACCGCGCAGCTCTAAGTCCTTTTCGGCGATCAGAAAGCCATCGTCAGTGCGCCGCAAGATGTCTAGCCGCCTCTCCGCCGTCTCGCTGAGCAGTGGGTCATACAGCAGGATACAGGCGCTCTCCCGCACCCCTCGCCCGACACGGCCGCGAAGCTGGTGCAGTTGGGCCAGACCAAAGCGTTCGGCCTGTTCGATCACCATGATGCTGGCGTTTGGAACATCCACACCCACCTCGACCACCGTCGTGGCAACCAGGACCGACAGGTTTCCATCCGCGAACTGAACCATGACTGCGTCCTTGGCATCGCTCTTCATGCGGCCATGGATCAGCCCAACCTCCACCCCTAACGCCTGACGGAGATCAACGGCGCGGGCCTCCGCGGCCGCAAGGTCGCTGTCCTCGGATTCGTAAACCAGGGGGCAGATCCAGAAGGCCTGAGCGCCGGTTTTCGCTGCCGCTTTTAGGCGGGCCACCACTTCTGGTGTGCGGCGCGAAGGCACGGCGCGCGTGACGATAGGCGTTCGACCTGGCGGCTTTTCGTCAATACGAGAGATATCGAGGTCGCCAAACGCGGTCAGCTCAAGCGTGCGCGGGATGGGCGTGGCCGACATAACCAGCATGTGAACATCCTTGCCCTTGGCCAGCAGACGGCGGCGTTCGTTGACGCCAAAGCGGTGCTGCTCGTCGATTACTGCCAGGGCCAGGCTTTGATAGGCCAAATCGTCCTGGAACAACGCGTGGGTGCCCACGGCCAAGGCGGCATCGCCATTCGCAAGTGCGGCCAGTTTGGCGGCACGAGCCGCCCCCTTGTCTCGGCCGGTCAGGAGTAGGACCTGAACGCCCTGCGCCTCTAGCGGCCCACGCAGGGTTTCATAATGCTGGCGAGCTAGGATCTCGGTCGGGGCCATCAGCACGGCCTGCTGGCCGCCGGCGATAACGTCGCCAATCGCCAGAAAGGCGACCACGGTCTTGCCCGAGCCAACATCGCCCTGGATCAGTCGCGCCATGCGTTCACCGCTCTGGAGATCGCCACAGATTTCGGTCAGGGCCCGAGTCTGCGCGCCGGTTAGCTTGAAAGGAAGGGCGGCTTCCAGCCTGTTGGACAGTTGGCCTGCCGGGATCGGTGCTGCTGGAAAGCGTCGCCGATCTGCGCGGCGGATCGCCAATGCTAGTTGGTGCGCCAGCAGTTCGTCGTAGGCCAAGCGTCGTCGTGCAGGGGATTGTGGCGATAGGTCAGCCTCGCCCAGTGGACCATGCAGTCGCTCTAGTGCCTCGCGCCAGGACGGGAAGCGCTCGCGAGCCAGCCAGGCGGCGTCTTGCCATTCGGGCAGGGCTGGCGCGTGGGTAAGGGATTCGGCTGCGAGTTTGTGCACAACGCGGGGCGTCAGGCCGGCGGTAGCCGGATAGATCGCCTCGACTTCGGGAATGTCGCTGCCGCGCTCAGGAGAGACGATGTAATCTGGG
>CAISYT010000081.1 GCA_903889785.1 uncultured Caulobacterales bacterium | reverse complement strand
CCGGCACCTTTGTGGCCGCCGCCATGGAGGCCACACACTCGGCCACGAGGCTGGGCTCGCGCATCAAACAGGCACCGAACCGCCCACTCTGTACCCGGTCTGACGGGCAGCCGACATTGAGATTGATCTCGCTGTAGCCCATCTCCCCACCGATCCGCGCCGCAGAGGCCAGCAGGGCGGGATCAGACCCACCCAGTTGCAAGGCCACCGGTTGCTCGGCCGGATCGAAGCCAAGCAGATACGCCACATCGCCATGCGCCACGGCCTGGGCCGTGACCATCTCGGTATAGACCAAGGCGCGCCGGGTCAGGCTGCGGTGAAACGCGCGGCACCGCCGGTCGGTCCAGTCCATCATGGGCGCGATGGAAAATCTATGCGGTGCATAGCTCACGGCTAGGCTCATAGGCGAAAAACGTCTCCAGGGCGAGCTGGCGCTAACTTTGCAATTGCATCCGGCAACCTCTGGCCGCGTTCGCAGTCTATAGCGCCAAGACGGCTTGCCCTAGCGTCCGCAAGGCCCCAGCTTGATGGGGCATCGGCGCTGCGTCGGCAGCTTGAACGGCGGGCATGGACAGCGACTTCGACTAGTCATCGTGGGCGCCGGTGCTGCTGGCCTGGCGGCAGCCAACGCCCTGGCATCGGCACCGCTGCGCACGATCGTGCTGGAAGCGCGTGGGCGCATCGGCGGGCGGGCCCACTCCGTGCAGAGCCAAAACCTGGCGGTGGACCTCGGCTGCGGCTGGCTGCACTCGGCCCTGGACAACCCCTTCTCCCGCATAGCCGAACAGCTGGGGTTCGAAATCGACAATTCTCCGCCGCATTGGACCCGCCAGGCTGGCGCGCAGAACTTCAGCCGCGCCGACCAGGCCGCCTTCGGCGCAGCGCTCGGGGCGCTGGAGGTGCGAATCAGCAAGGCCGCCACCAAGGGCCGCGATGTACCGGTCAGCACCCTGTTCGACCCCGCCTGCCCTTTCAATCCGCTGCTCGATGCCTTCAGCGGCTTCTATAACGGTGCCGCGTTCGACCAGATCTCAACGATGGACTACAACGCCTACCGCGACACCGAGGTGAACTGGCGGCTTACCCGCGGCTACGGAACCTTAATCACAGCCTTCGGGGCAGATGCGCCGGTCAAGCTGAATACCCCCGTCTCTGCCATCGACCACAGCGGTCGCGCCCTGCGCATAGAGACACCGAACGGCACCCTATCGACCCAGGTGGTAATCGTGACCCTACCCACCGATGTTCTGGCCGCTGGCACCCTTGCCTTTAATCCTGGCCTACCTGCCGCGCTGCAGGCCGCCGCCGATCTGCCGCTGGGCTTGGCCAACAAGGTATTCCTTGGCCTAGATGCCCCCGAACAATTCGGCCCCGACAGCCACCTGTTTGGCGACCCTTCTAGAGCCGAGACCGGCAGCTATGCCCTGCGGCCAATGGGACGAGCGATGATCGAGGGCTATTTTGGCGGAACCAGCGCCCGCGAACTGGAGCGCGCCGGCTCGGGCGCTGCGACGGCCTTCGCAATCGAACAGCTCTGCGCCCTGCTCGGCTCAAGATTCCGCGACCGACTTCATCCCTTGGCAGAGACGCGGTGGGCGGCAGATCCCTGGTCACGCGGGTCCTACTCCCATGCCGCGCCGGGCGCCACGGGTGCCCGCGCCATCCTGGCAACACCGGTCGAGCAGCGCATAATCTTCGCGGGCGAGGCGTGCTCACCCCACGCTTTTTCTACAGCTCATGGGGCCGCCGAAAGCGGCCGCAGCGCCGCCGCCCATGCCCTGGCCCAACTGTCAGACACTTGAGACCGCCGTTCGTTATAACAGCAGCGGCGTCAACCTGGCCCGGTGGAGCCGCTTAGAGCGCGGTCCAGAAAATGAAATCCGGCTGTGTCGCCAGAAGGCGCAAAAACTTTGTATCGTGCTCTAGGCCTGACAACCGCGTCGATCACGCTATGATCGGCCCAAGCTAAGTTTGCCGGGAGGCGGCGTCGTGTTTATCCAAACTCAGACTTCGGCCGTGGAGGTCCCCTCCCCGAAGGTACTGCCCGTGGTGGTCGGAATCATCGTCGTTGTGTCCCTCGCCGGATTCATCGCCGGACTGAAGGCGGCAGATCACAGGGGTGGCACGGTGCTGGAAGGTGTGGCATCCGGCAACGCCGCAGCCCTGGCGAATGCGCCTAATGCGACGCCGATCATCTTGACCCCAACCGAACTCGCGCCACCATCACCTGTGGCCAAGGACGATAGCCCGCCGACCGATCCAGCCGCCGTCGTTGCGCCGGAAACACCACCGCCCGCACCAACTGCTACGCCAGCACCGGTGGCTGCACCGCTCCTTGAGGCGGCGCCGGCGGCTCCAGCGGCCGCCAACGCACTCTACTAGGCAGGCGGCCGCCTACTCGGCCAGATGGCGGTGAGCCTCGGCGTCATCTGGGTCAGCACGGCGGCATGTCGGGGATTACCTTACCGACCGGCCATAAAAACGGATTTTGAAGGGACCCCACCACAGGACCTTACCCAGGCCGCGCGCCGCGCGATGCAGGGTCATAACTGTGAGAGGCGATTGCAGCAGCCCTTGTAGTCCCGCCAGCAGTCCATAGAGCGCCGCCTGGCCAAGACCGATTGCCGTCCAGCGCCCGACACCCATCCAATCCGGCGGAACTTGCGCCGCACAATGCGAAGTTGGCCCTTGGCCGTAAGCAAAGGCGCGGGTCAGGGCGTAATTCAGATTTTGGCGCTCTGGTGCCGGGTCTTCTTAGACAAAGGCCTCAGGCGACCAGCCAAAGCGCGCGTCGGCTTTTTGCATCACGCAGAACAGCATGTCGTCTTCGCCACCGATGAAATTTCGTAGGCTCGAAAAAGGTGGGTCGCAAGGCAGGCTGGCGCGCCGCAGCAAGCTGTTGCCGCAGCCGTAATAGACGTCGATCACCTGCTCCTGGGCCGGCCCCTCGCGGCTGAAAAACCATTCTAGATAGGGGCGGTGCGCCACCATAGCCTCAAGAGCGCGGGCCCTTACCGGGCCGAACACCACGTCAGCATCCAAGCGCTTCTGCGCCGCAAGTAGGTCGGCCAACCATCCAGCCGGTGCCGCCTGGTCATCGTCAAGGAACGCGATCAGTGCGCCCTTGGATTGAGCCAAGGCGGTATTGCGCACATTGGCGACGCCCGCTTCAGGCTCATGCACGTAAGTGACCGAAAAAGGAGCCGCCGCCGCGAGGTCGGTCGCCTGAGCCTTCGCGGACGGGACCGCATCATTGTCAGCAATGATCAACTCGATCTTACCCGGAGATACGCCGGTCTGGACGAGGACTGATCGCACAGCGACGTCGAGCTGTTCCGGACACTCTGGGTCGGAATGATGATGCTTACCAGCATGGTGCCATCTTAGCGCCAGCGGATTGAGGAAAGGTGTTCGCCACCGAACCGCTAAAGCGGGATGAAACCGAACTGTCGGAACGTCGCCGCCGCCGGCGG
>CAISYT010000080.1 GCA_903889785.1 uncultured Caulobacterales bacterium | reverse complement strand
GGCCCTGTCGATCAGCGACGCCGCCGTCGCCCCTGCCGACCGCGCCCGCACCGTGCGAGCGCTAAGCCAGGTCGGGCTTGATCGTGACGCGCGCGCCTTGGCCATCGAAGGCCTGATCGTGCTGGGTCTCAAATGAGTGGTCAGGCAAACAGCGCGGGGTGGCCGGAAGCCTTCCTGGAGATGATGGCGGCCGAACGCGGCGCGGCCCGCAATACGTTGTCGGCCTATGGCCGCGACTTGGCAGACGCCGCGGGCTGGCTGAAGAGCAAGGGCGAGGATTTCGCCACTGTCGAGGCCCCGCGCATTGAAGCCTATTTCGCCAACCTTGCGGTGCGTGGCCTTTCCGCCGCCACAGCCGCTCGGCGACGCGCGGCGGTGCGGCAGTTCTACAGATTCGTGCTGGGCGAGGGCTGGCGGATCGATGATCCTTCGCGGCGTGTGGCTGCCCCGCGACAGGGCCGGCCCCTGCCGAAGGTGCTGTCGCGTGACGAGGTGGTGCGGTTGATCCAGGCGGCGGGGGCACAGGAAAGCCGCCAGGGCTTGCGGCTGGCCTGTATGGTCGAGCTGATCTACGCCTCGGGGTTACGCGTTTCGGAACTCACCGCCCTGCCGCTGGCGGCTCTGGCGCAGGACCCGGCCTATCTGATGGTAAGAGGTAAGGGCGGAAAGGAGCGACTGGTCCCGCTGAGCGGCCCCGCGCGGGCCGGTGTAAAGGCCTATCTGCCGGTGCGGCCGGATTTCATGAAGGCGGGACAAACCAGCCCCTGGCTGTTCCCGTCGCGCGGCGCTGCTGGCAGACTGACCCCACGTCGTTTCGCCCAGTTGCTGGACCAGGCCGCCACCGCCGCCGGCATCGAGTCCGACAAGGTGAGCCCGCACGCCTTGCGGCATGCCTTTGCCACCCACCTTCTTGAAGGCGGTGCCGATCTGCGTGTGGTGCAAACCCTGCTCGGCCATGCCGACATCGCTACCACCCAGATCTATACCCATGTTGCCCAAGAGCGCCTGCGCGAGGTCGTGGCCACAAAACATCCGCTGCGGGAGCCATGATAGGCACGGGCCGGAAGGCTGCTGATCTCGCCCATACCCGCGCAGACAAATTGGCCATCCTGGCCGTTTAGACCTAGGCGCTAGGCCTTCCGCATCAGGTCCGCGAAGCGCTCAAACACATAGAGGCTGTCGGTCGGGCCGGGGCTGGCTTCGGGGTGGTGCTGCACGCTGAACACCGGCCTGTTCTTCAGGGCGATACCCGCATTGGTGCCGTCAAACAGCGATATATGCGTTTCCATCACGGCCTCTGGCAGGGTCGCCCGGTCGACGGTGAAGCCGTGGTTCATAGAGACGATTTCGACCTTACCGGTGGTCAGGTCCTTCACCGGATGGTTGGCACCATGGTGGCCCTGCTCCATCTTCACAGTCTTGGCACCCAGGGCCAGGGCCAGCATCTGATGTCCCAGGCAGATGCCGAATACGGGCGTGCCGCTCTCGACCAGTTTCTGGATTTCTGGAACCGCATATTCGCCGGTGGCGGCCGGATCGCCCGGGCCGTTCGACAGCAAGACACCATCGGGCTTGCGGGCCAGAATGGCTTCGGCGGACGTGCTGGCCGGCACGACCGTTACCCTAGCACCGATAGAGGTCAGGCCACGCAGGATGTTGCGCTTAACGCCGTAGTCGAGGACCACAACGTTGAACCTTGGATCGGTCAGCGGCGCGTAGCCCTCTTCCCATGACCACAGGCCTTCGGACCAATCGAACGGCTGAAGGCAGGTGGCGTCCTTGGCCAGATCCAGCCCAACGATACCGCTCCAGCTGTGGGCCTGGGCCTTGAGGGCTTCGAGGTCGAACAGGCCGTCGGGGCTGTGCGCAATCACCGCATGCGGCATGCCGCCCTCACGGATGGCCAGGGTCAGGGCGCGGGTATCGACGCCGTAAAGGCCGACAACGTCGCGTCGCTTCATCCACTCGTCGAAATCCGCCTCGCTCCGATAATTGGCCGGCGGGGTCGGGGCGTCGCGGAAGATCGCGCCGCGCGCCGCGGTGTCGCTGGCCCCGGAGATCTGTTCGAGGTCCAGGCTATTGGTCCCGACATTGCCAATGTGCGGGAAGGTGAAGGCGACGATCTGCGCCATGTAGGATGGGTCGGTCAGGATTTCCTGATAGCCGGTCATGGCGGTGTTGAAGCACACCTCGCCAACGCGTGATCCGATCGCGCCGCAGCCAAGGCCCGCCAGGACGGTTCCGTCGGCGAGTACGAGCACCCCGGTGGTTCTGGGCGGAAGGGTGTTTTGCGCAGAGGCCATGGCGGCGACTCTTCAGGTGAAAGGGGCGGGCGCTAGGTAGGGGTCGCAGGGCTCGCGGTCAACTCGCCAACAGGGTTTCAAGCTGTGCGAAGGCGTCGCTCCAGTCGCCATCGACGCCGCTGCGCAGCAACCTTAGGCTTGGATACCAGGGTGAATCCTCACGACCGTGCATCCAGCGCCAGTCTGTTGCGAAGCCAGGAATGAGTACAATAGCGGGCTTACCCATGGCCCCAGAAAGGTGGGCGACCGAGGTATCCACCGAGACCACAAGGTCCAACCCGTCCACAATCGCGGCGGTGTCGGCAAAGTCCTTGGCCCCGCTATCCTCGGGGTGAAGGCTCACAGTCGGACCCAGAATTGCCTTCAGCCGTTCGACATCACTGACCCGCAACGAGCGCCGAGCGTCGTTCTGGTGCATCGAATTGCCCTTTGTGGCGAGACCGATACGGGGGGCATCATCGCGCAGGCGTGCGCCGGCAGGCGCACGAAGGTAAGGGGCGTTTGGGATTGTCTCCAGGGTGCAACCCAGCCATCGCGGCAGGGAGCCGAACAGCGCCCAATAGTCCGGCTCGCCCATCTCGACCTGACCCTCGGCGGCCAACACCTCCACGCCGTCTAGGCTCTGTTGTAAAAGACTCCGTAGCAGCGGGCGGCACAACATCAGCACCTGTGCCTCGCGGTCGCGCAGGGTCAGGGCGAAGCGGGCGAACTGGATATTGTCGCCGAGCCCCTGCTCAGGAAACAGCACGATTCGTTTGCCGGCCAGGGGCTCTCCTTTCCACTCGGGAAAGCCCAGGATCGGCGCGATGACCTTCAGTGCGGGCAGGTCGCGCCGCGACTCATACAGCGGCCAGCCAGCCGGATAATCGCCCAGCCCCATCAGTACCATGCCGAGGGCATAACGGGTTTCGGCCAGATCCGGCTCGCGCACCAGCACGGAGGCCAGCAGGTCGCGCGCCTCTTCAAGGCGCCCAAGGCTGCGCAGCAGGGCCCCCAGATTGTGGCGCGGTTCGCTGCGGCCCGCGACCATGCCGATGGCGAGGCGGTAGAGTCGTTCGGCCTGGACGACGTCGCCACTGGCACTTGCAGCTAAGGCCTTCTGGAACAGCCGCTCCGCCGCGTCGCCGATTTGTTTGGATTTCATCGGGGCCCCAGAAGCCAGGGCCAATCCCCCAGCGCGACACAATCTGCTAGAGACCGTTCATGGCTGCAATCACCACGGTCGGCGTCGATGCCGATGACACGCTTTGGCACAATGAGACCGTCTTCCGACTGACCCAGGCTCGGTTCGTCGAACTGCTGGCTGAGTTTGGTGATGAGGTCCAGATCATGGCCCGGCTGGCTGACGTGGAAAGCCGCTATCTGCGGCTCTACGGATACGGTGCGAAGGGCTTTACACTTTGTATGATCGACAGCGCCATGGAGCTGACGGACGGGGCTGTATCGACCCGTGTTATTCGAGAAATCCTCGCCGCCGGGCGCGAGATGCTGATCCATCCGGTCGAGCCCCTGTCGGGTGTGGAGACGGCGCTTTCGCAACTTTCCGACAAATACCGGCTGGTGCTGATCACCAAGGGCGACCTGCTCCATCAGGAGCAGAAGCTGGCGGCCTCGGGCCTTGGCGATCTTTTCAGCGGCGTGGAGATCGTCAGCGAGAAGACCACCGACACCTACAGCAAAATCTTCAGCCGCTATGGGCCAGGGCCCGAATGCGCGGTCATGGCCGGAAATTCGGTGAAGTCCGACATCTTGCCAGCCCTGCAGGCCGGTGCCTACGCCGTCTATATTCCCTATCCGATCACCTGGGCGCACGAACTGGCGGAAATTCCGACCGGGCACCCGCGCTATGCTGAGCTTGCCACCCTAGCTGAGTTGCCAGGGTGGATCGACAGCCTGTCCTGCTAGGGGTCAGTCGCCGCCGCCGCTCGCCTCGCCCGTGGTCAGCTTGTGCCTGAAGTTGGCTTCGGAATTGTTGATCATTTTCTCCCACTGGCCGGGCGCGAGGGTCAGCGGGCTAGGGCCCTTGCCGGCCCAGAGGGCCTCTAGCTTGCCCTTGAGCAGATTGGCTGGATGGCCCGTGATCATGATTTCGGGGTGCATCTGCCGCAGGGCCGCGTAGGCGGCGAAGGCGTCAGCGGGCCGCGTATCGTACTCAGCGCTGCCGGTGTTGGGGTTGGGCGGGCCGCCGAAGACCACCTGAACCGGCTTGCCGTTCTCCATGGTGTTGATGAAATAGGTTGCCGCGCCGGGGGTATGGCCGGGGGTCCAGACCACAGTGATATGCGTGCCGCCCAGTGCGATATCATCGCCGCTCTGAAGAATCCGGCCGACTTCAAGCGGCTCCTGGCCCCAGGTCTCGTTCGGCCCCAGGTCGTGGCCGCTGGTCAGGGCTTGGAGCTCTGGCTCAAGCGCCGCCACCGTCGCTCCCGTCAGGCGGCGGATCGTCTCCATCGTCTCCATGTGGTCGTAGTGGGCGTGGCTTAACAGCATCAACTTGATGTCGGCCGGTTTGAAGCCGAGCTTGACCATGTTGGGAAAAACCACCGAGGCCATTTTCTGAGTGCCGGTGTCGATCAGGATCAAGCCCTTTGGCGTGGCGATCAGGATCGAGGCAATGTTGTTGGCCCCGATATAATAGACATTCCCAGCCAGTTTGAATGGAGCCTGTGGCTCACTGTCGAGGTCGGGCCGGTTGATCCGATCCATAAACCAGGCTGTATCCTTGCCGCCGATCGCCAGCGGATCGGTCGCCTTGGATGTAGGCGTCTGCGCCCAGCTTGAGATCGCGATGGATGTGGCGATGGCAAGCGTGGTCGCCAGCAGACTCTTCCGCATGATGGTCCCTCCCAGGGTCGGCGCTTGAACGCGTCGTTGACGTGAGACGATAGCCTAGCCGTTCCAATCGGCAAGGCCGAGCTTACGGCGTCAGGACGCAGCGGAAGCGCGCCCGGTGGCGTTTTGCCAGGCTCGGGCGAATTTGTTCCCGCTTTGCTGTGGCGCAAGGCTGCGCCAACCTCGGCTTCATTTCCGTCTCCCGCCTGAACGGCTATAAGGCGATGTGCGGTTCGACGATAAATTCCTGGATGAGCTGAAATCGCGGCTTCGCCCGTCTGACGTGATCGGACGCAAGGTCAAGCTCAAGCGGCAGGGGCGCGAGTATGTCGGCCTCTCGCCCTTCAGCAAGGAGAAGTCTCCGTCGTTTTTCGTCAACGACGACAAGGGCTTTTTCCACGACTTTTCCAGCGGCAAGCACGGCGACATCATTACCTTTCTGCAGGAGACTGAACGTCTCAGCTTCATTGAGGCCATCGAGCGCCTGGCGGGCGAGGCGGGCATGGCCCTGCCCGCACCCGATCCTATCGCCGCCCAGCAGGAAAAGACCCGCGCCGGCCTAGCTGATTGGTTGGAACTGGCGGCCGCCTGGTTCGAGGCTGAGCTTCGACGCCCGGTTGGCGCAGACGCACGGGCTTATCTGGAGCGACGGGGGCTGCCGCAAAGCGAGTGGCTGCGTTTTCGGCTGGGGCTGGCACCCGGCGGACGTACGGGTCTGAAGGACTATCTGATCGCGAAGGGTGCCAAGCCGGGCGAGCTTATCGAGGCTGGGCTGATGATCGCGCCAGACGATGGAACCGCGCCCTACGACCGCTTTCGCGACCGGCTGATGTTTCCGATAGCCGATGCGCGCGGGCGGCTGGTTTCGTTCGGTGGGCGGGCGCTCGATCCCAATGCCAAGGCGAAGTACCTCAATGGTCCCGATACCGCCCTGTTCGACAAGGGTCGTACGCTCTACGGGCTCGCCGAGGCCCGCAAGGTCCTGCACTCGGTGCCGGCGGCCGAGCAGGGTGATCTGGTGGTGGTCGAGGGCTATATGGACGTGATCGCCTGCCAGAGGGCCGGTATCGCCGCCGCGGCCCCCATGGGCACCGCCCTGACCGAGAGCCAGATGGAGCTGCTCTGGCGGCTGCACCCCGAGCCGACCTTGTGTTTCGATGGCGATGCCGCCGGCCGGCGGGCGGCGGGGCGCACCATCGACCGTGCCCTACCGCTGCTGAAACCCGGCCGCAGCTTCAAGTTTGCCCTGGTGAGCGGCGGCAAAGACCCCGACGAGGTGCTGCGCGAGCAAGGGGCGGCGGCGCTTAAAAGTCAGCTGTCGAATACCACCCCCTTGGTCGAGGCCTTGTTCGTGCGCGAGCGCGAGCGGGAAACCCTGGATACGCCCGAGCGCCGCGCCGGCCTCAAGGGGCGGCTGCGGACCTTGTCAGCCTCGATCGCCGATAAGGACCTGGCAAACGCCTATCGCGACGACCTGTTGGGTCGTCTTGACGCCCTATTCGCCCCGGCCGTTCGGCCCGCGTGGACCGGCAGGCCCTACCGCCAAGGCCGGTTTGGCGAACCGCCCCAGAACCGACCGCCGACCGCCGAGGGCGTCGCTGCTGCGCGCCGCCTTGCAGATGATCTGGAACCCTTGGCCGCCGCCTTAGCCAAGGCCGCGCTAACAGACCCGCACTGTATCGAAGATTGCCTGGAGACTCTGGAGCGGCATGGGTTCGGCGATCCGGCACTCGACCGCCTTGCTCAAACGATTGTTTCCTTAAGGATTGCAAGTGACTCGCTTGACTCTGCAGCGCTTCATCGCCATTTGCGGATAGGTGGATTTGATACGCTGCTGAATGACATCGACCGGGCCGCTGCGAAATCGGGCGCGCCCTTCCTCAAACCGGATGTCACCCTCGCCGCCGCCAGATCCCAGTGGTCGTTTGCGTTTGAAGTTCAATGTCGCCTCGCGGCGCTAGAAGAAGCCATTGCCTCCGCAAAGAGCGATCTTGCGGCGGGTTCGGATATGGATGGCTTGCGGCGTCTGAAAACGGAGCGTGACGGACTGAGACGGCAATTGAGATCAGGGGATTTGTGGACGGAAGGCGGCGCTACAGCCCCAACCCAATAGCAGGCCGCAAAACGGCCGCGCCTTAACCATCTTCGGCGTCGTCCTTGCACGGGCGGCGCGCCGAAGCGGAGACTTTGCATGACCACAAACACCACAGCCGAAGCCGAAGGGCCCGAAGCCACCAGCGATGGTCCGCTGCTCGACCTGACCGATGCCGGCGTCAAGAAATTCATCAAACAGGCCAAGGC
>CAISYT010000079.1 GCA_903889785.1 uncultured Caulobacterales bacterium | reverse complement strand
AGCAGAGCTGGCCGTGAACCACATCTTCGACATCATCGCTGGCATGCTGCTTTTGACCACCGCCCTCATAGGGCTTTGGCGCGGCGCGGCCTACGAGGTTGTCAGGATGGTGTCGTTACTCGTCGCAGCCTTGCTATCCATGATGGCCCTTCGCGTGACTGGGCCGATTATTCGCCGAATGATAGATCCCGACTGGCTCGCGACCGGCGTGGCGGTCATGGCGGTATTCATCCTGGTTTATGTCTTGGTGCGGCTGCTTGGCGCATCCCTGGCGCAGCGCCTCGCCGCCCATAGCACCTTCCGCGCAATCGATCGGGGCGTGGGACTCGGCCTTGGCCTGATCCGCGCCCTGGTGATCCTGGGGATGTTCAATCTTCTGTTCAGCGCGGCCGCCCCGCCCGACAAGGCGCCGAAATGGGTGACAGGTGCAGTGCTATTCCCGCTGACCGTTGCCAGCGGGAGGGTTTTAAGGGTTTTCGCACCGAAGGCGGGTCAGCTTACGGGCCGTTTTGCTCCGGCGCTTGCGTCGGCTGTACAACAAGGGGCGACATCCGACACCAACCGGGGTTATAGCGACGGCGGACGCCGGTAATTGGGCAATCGAGTGGAACGCGGACGATGACGCCGAACTGGCGGGACCCCGACGACGATACTCTGCGGCTGGAATGCGGCGTGTTTGGCGTGTTCGGCGCGCCGGATGCGGCGGTGATCACAGCACTGGGTCTGCACGCCCTGCAGCATCGCGGCCAAGAGGCCTGCGGCATCGCCGCTTTTGACGGCCAGAGATTCCATACTGAGCGGCAAATGGGGTTGGTTGGGGAAGCCTTTGGGGCACCCGATCTGGTGGAGCGCCTGCCCGGAACGGCCGCGATCGGCCATACTCGCTATTCAACGGCCGGCGGCAGTTTTCTGCGCAATGTGCAGCCGATGTTTGCCGATCTGGAATCGGGCGGCATGGCGCTGGCGCACAATGGCAACCTGACCAATTTCCTGACCCTGCGCGAACGCCTAGTCACCGAGGGCGCAATTTTCCAGTCGACCTCGGATTCCGAGGTGATCCTTCACCTGCTGGCCCGTTCGCGGAAATCGAAGATCGTCGACCGTTTCATCGACGCCGTGAAACAGATCGAGGGCGGCTATGCCCTGGTTGCGCTGACCAATAAGAAGATGATCGGGGTGCGCGATCCCTTAGGCATCCGGCCACTGGTTCTGGGCGATCTGCACGGAAATCCAGTCTTGGCATCCGAGAGCTGCGCCCTTGACGTGATCGGTGCCCGCTTCGTGCGGGACGTGGAGCATGGCGAGATGCTGGTGATCGACGAAAGCGGCATCACCAGTCTCAAGCCCTTCCCGGCAGCCAAGCCGCGCCCCTGCGTATTCGAATATGTCTATTTTGCCCGGCCCGATAGCGTGGTCGACGGGCGGTCGGTCTATGAGGTTCGCAAAGCCATGGGCCGGCGGCTGGCCCAAGAAACAGGCGTGGAAGCCGATGTCGTGGTGCCCGTGCCCGATAGCGGTGTTCCCTCGGCCCTGGGGTTTGCCTTGGAGAGCGGCATTCCGTTTGAGCTGGGCATTATCCGCAGCCATTTTGTGGGCCGAACCTTCATCCAGCCGACCCAACATATCCGCGAGCTGGGCGTGCGAATGAAGCACAGCCCCAACCGCGCCGTACTGGAGGGGAAGCGCGTTGTGCTGATCGACGATTCCATCGTGCGCGGCACCACATCGCTGAAGATCGTGCGCATGGTCCGTGAAGCGGGAGCCAAGGAAGTGCACCTGCGCTCGGCCAGCCCGCCGATTCTTTGGCCAGATTTCTATGGAATCGACATGCCCGAGCGCGACCAACTGATTGCCGCCAATAAAACCATGGAGGAGATGGCCACCTTCCTGGAGGTGGACAGCCTGGGGTTCCTCTCGGTCGACGGACTATACGACGCTCTTGGTGCCGGCCCGCGTGACGCTGCCAATCCACAGTTCACGGACCATTATTTCACGGGCGACTACCCCACCCGCCTGCTCGACCGTGAAATCGCTGCCGGCCGCAATGAGCATTATGAGCGGCAATTGTCATTCCTGGTTAGCGCTTAGAGGGCGCTAGCCCCCTCGCCTCTCGCGCCGTCTGTGCTAGACCGCGCGCCATGACAGTTTTCGACTACACAGACCGCATCGTCCTTGTCACAGGTGCCACGCGCGGCATTGGCAATGCAGCCGCCCTGGCCTTCGCAACGGCTGGTGCCACGGTGATAGCCCTGGGCCGGACCCAGGGTGCGCTAGAGGCGCTGGATGACGCCATTCGCGAGGCTGGCGGGCCTCGGCCTATCCTTGTTCCGATCAACCTGCTGGAGCCGGAGGGGCTTGATGCTCTTGGCTCCGAACTGCACCGACGCTTCGGCCACGTCGATGCCGTGATTGGTGCCGCCGCTGTGCTGGGGCCACTGACCCCCGTTGGGCACCTGGAGCCAAAGGGTTGGGACATGATCCTGGCCAGTAACCTGACCGCCAACTGGCGACTGATCCGCTCTATGGACCCGCTGCTGCGGGCTGCTCCGGCGGGTCGAGCGGTTTTCCTGACCAGCAGTGCGGCGCGCGGCATAGCGTTCTGGAGCGCCTACGCCGCCTCTAAGGCTGGGCTGGAGGCACTGGTGGCGTCCTATGCCGATGAGATGGAAAACACCCCGGTACGGGCGGTATGCCTCGATCCTGGCGCGGT
>CAISYT010000078.1 GCA_903889785.1 uncultured Caulobacterales bacterium | reverse complement strand
GGGCTCCGCGCTTGACCCAACCGGCACGCTGTGGTTTGCGTGCCCTACCCACGCCGGGTCGATAGACTTGGCGTGCCTGCCTTTTTGCGGACCATGAGCTCAAGGGTTCCCCTTACGGTCCGCCCCCGGAACTAAACCTTGCGGTCTTTTGCCGCCGACGATGAAAATAACACCACGCTCGAGGTCTGGGAGTTTTCTCGGATCGCGCGGCCTATCCGAGAGTTATGAGACACCCCATGTCTGACGAAATAACAGAACACGATGATGTTTTGTCTGCAGCCAACCCGGCTGCAGTCGAGGTTGATGGTGCCGGCCAGGATGATGGCGCTGATCTCGCCGCCGTTATCGCCAGCTTAGGTATCAGTTCGATGTCGCTTCAGGAGCTGAAAGACAAGACCCCGGCAGACCTCCTGGCCCTGGCCGAAAAGCTGGAGATCGAAAACGCCAACTCCATGCGTAAGCAAGACATGATGTTTGCGATCCTCAAGGCTATTGCTGACGAGGCCTTGGAAATCAGCGGCAGCGGTACGCTTGAAGTGGTACAAGACGGGTTTGGATTCCTGCGCTCGCCGGAATCGAACTATCTGCCGGGTCCCGACGACATCTACGTCAGCCCCTCACAGATTCGGCGGTTTGGCCTGCGGACAGGTGACACCGTCGAAGGTGCCATCCGTGCGCCGCGGGACGGCGAGCGCTACTTTGCCCTGACCAATGTTTCGCGGGTTAATTTCGAAAACCCCGAAAGCGTCCGCCACAAGGTGCACTTTGACAACCTGACACCGCTCTATCCAGAGGAGCGGCTAAAGATGGAAATCGAAGACCCAACCCTGAAAGACCGTTCGGGCCGGATCATCGATATTGTCGCCCCGCTTGGCAAGGGACAGCGCTGCCTTATCGTGGCGCCGCCACGAGTCGGTAAGACGGTGATGTTGCAGAACATGGCCAAGTCGATCGCAGCGAACCACCCCGAATGTTACCTGATCGTGCTGTTGATCGATGAGCGGCCGGAAGAGGTCACCGACATGCAGCGCACCGTTAAGGGTGAGGTGATTTCCTCGACCTTTGACGAGCCCCCCACGCGACACGTGCAGGTGGCCGAGATGGTCATCGAGAAGGCCAAGCGCCTGGTCGAACACAAGCGCGACGTCATCATCCTGCTAGACTCGGTTACCCGACTGGGGCGCGCCTACAATACGGTGGTGCCATCCTCAGGCAAGGTACTGACCGGTGGCGTGGACGCCAACGCGCTGCAGCGGCCCAAGCGCTTCTTCGGCGCGGCCCGTAATGTGGAAGAAGGCGGTTCGCTCACCATCATTGCCACAGCCCTGATCGAAACGGGCTCGCGGATGGATGAAGTCATCTTCGAAGAGTTCAAGGGCACCGGTAACAGTGAAATCATCTTGGACCGTAAGGTTGCCGATAAACGGATCTTCCCGGCGATCGATATCCTAAAATCTGGCACCCGTAAGGAAGAGCTGATCACACCGAAGGAACAGCTGCAGAAGACCTATATTCTCCGTCGCATTCTGAATCCGATGGGCCCGCAAGATGCCATTGAGTTCCTGATGGACAAGCTGCGCCAGAGTAAGAACAACGGCGACTTCTTCCAGTCGATGAATACCTAAAAGCACCCGCTGAACGAATTGTCGTCACGGGCGAAAACTAAGCATTAATTTTGCAATGCGTGCGGGGGTCGTACGACTTACTCAGGTGCGGCCGGGGTGCCGCGCTGATTGTGTTTCGGCAGGCCGACGGGAGCATGTGTCCCATCGGCCTGCCGAGCCTTGCCACTAGCAATTTTGGTCTAACGCCGAGGCCTGGTGTCTCGCGACGCCTTCTATCGTGTCGCTCGCTCAGGGCTCCTGGCCCTAAGGGATCAGCAGGCTCGATCCGGTGGTTTGGCGTCCTTCCAGGGCTTCGTGGGCGGCGCGGGCGTCTTTGAGGGCAAAGGTTTGGTTCACCTGCACCTTGAAGTGGCCCTTTGCGACGGCCTCGAAAACGGTGTTCGCGCTGGCGTTTAATTCTTCCGGGTTGGATGTGTAGTCAAACACGCCGGGACGGGTCAGGAACAAAGACCCGAATTTCAGGCGTTGCACAGAGACGTTTTCTGCGGGCCCGGACGCATTGCCGAAGCTGGCCAGCATCCCGCGCAGGCCCAGGCTGTCCAGGCTGGCCTCCAGCGTGGCGGCCCCAATGCCATCATAGACGACGGGCACGCCCTTGCCGTTGGTGAGGCCGCGCACGCGGGCGGCAATGTCTTCCTGGCCATGGAGGATGACTTCGGCACAGCCATTGGCCTTTGCCACGGCCACTTTTTCTGCCGACCCGACAGTGCCGATCACCCGAGCGCCGAGGCTGGTTGCCCATTGGCTAAGAATGGTTCCCATGCCCCCTGCTGCCGCATGCACCAGTATGGTTTGTCCGGGTTTCACGTGAAATACGCGCATCAGAAGCATTTCGGCGGTCATGCCCTTGAGCATAATCGCGGCTGCCGTGTTGAAATCGATGCTTTCGGGCAGCTTCACGGCCTTCCAGGCCGGCAGCACATAGTATTCTGCATAGGCACCGACCGGCGCACCGGCGGCATATCCGACCCGATCGCCAACCTTATGGCTAGTCACTCCCTCGCCAACCACGTCGACAACGCCCGCGCCCTCTGAGCCGGGACAACCAGGCAGGGGCATGGGGTTGGCACCCGTGCGCTGGTAGGTCTCGATAAAGTTTAGGCCGATGGCGGCCTGTTTGACCCGAACTTGGCCTGGGCCAGGATCGGGGATCGGCACATCGACGGCCTGCAACACGTCCGGCCCGCCGGTTTGCTCAAATTGGATCCGCAACATGGTTCTGGACCTCCTTCTTTTGTGACGTACTTATAGAGTTTGGCTTATAGCGCCAGGAATACGGAGTGCGCCATGAAGGTGACGATCGAAGTGGACTGTACCCCGGCGGAAGCGCGGTCCTTCATGGGCTTGCCGGACATATCGCCGCTAAACGAACACCTCGTCGGCGAGATACAGAAGCGGCTGAGCGCGAACATCAACATGCTGGCTCCGGATGACCCTTTGAAGAACTGGATGGCGCTCGGGGCCAGTGCCCAAGAGCAGTTCCGCAATTTGATGATCGCCGCCACCACGGCAGGCACGAGCAAGAAATCCTAAACCGCCGATGACTGATATCATTGTTGCGCCGGCCACCGCGCCTGGCCGCGCGGCCTTGGCGGTCGTTCGCCTCTCGGGCCCCGGAACCGCGGCCCTGGTGCAAGCGTTGGCTGGGGCGCTGCCGCTGCCGCGCCGCGCCAGCCTCCGCCGGCTTAGCCACTGTAATGCTGCGTTGGATCAGGGTCTGGTTCTGTGGATGCCGGGTCCCGCCAGCTATACGGGCGAGGATATGGCCGAGCTTCAGTTGCACGGCGGCCCTGGTGTCGTTGGCATCGTGCTCGAGGCCGCATTCGCCCTTGGCGCGAGGTTGGCCGAGCCCGGCGAGTTCACCCGCCGCGCCTTCGCCAACGGTAAGCTGGACTTGACCCAGGCCGAGGCTGTGGCCGACCTGGTCGAGGCTGAGACAGCGGCCCAGGCTAGGCAGGCGTTAGATCAGCTGGGTGGGGCGCTGAGCCGGCGCTATGAGGCTTGGCGCGCGACGCTGGTGGAGATCCTAGCGTTCCTTGAGGCCGCCATCGATTTTCCGGACGAAGACCTGCCGGCCGATGTCGCGGCCCAGGCAGGGCCGGCTATTGATGGCCTTTTAGCCCAGCTCGACGCTGCGCTTAATGATGCCATGCGCGGGCGACGGGTGAGGGAAGGGCTTCGCGTGGCGCTGATCGGCGCGCCGAATGCCGGGAAGTCCAGCCTCCTCAATGCCCTAGTTGGGCGCAGGGCGTCCATTGTGGCGGCAGCGCCCGGCACGACACGCGACGTAATCGAGCAGCCCATGGTGCTTGCCGGCTACCAGGTGTTGTTGGCCGACACCGCTGGATTGCGGGAATCAGAAGAAGAAATCGAGGCTGAGGGCGTGCGCCGGGCGCGGGCCTGGGCTGAAGAGGCTGATTTGCGCGTTCTGGTGGTTGATGGATCGGCGGATGACCACGCGTGGGTCGAGGCGCGACTAGAGGCCCGGCCGGGGGACCTCTGTCTGATCAACAAGTCTGATCTTAGTGAGGGGGACGACGCCCGGGCGGCCGATGGTTGGGCTGCGATCGTTGGGCTGGATGTATTGCGGTCCGCCGTCGGTCGCAGTGGTGCCGACCCCGTAAGAGCCTGGCTGGAGGCAAGGACCATCGGCTTGATGGCGGGGTCTGACTTCCCGTCCGCCACGCGTCTGCGCCACCAGGAACGGTTGTCGGATGCGCGTGATCGGCTGATGTCGGCGTCGGCGGCCTTACAGGTTGGGGCGGAGCTGGCGGCCGAGGATGTGCGGCTGGCGGCGCGGGCGCTGGAGCGGGTGGCCGGAAAGGTCGCGGCCGACGAGGTACTGGGCCTTGTGTTTTCGAGCTTTTGCATCGGCAAGTAGTTGCGTCGTCACGATTGAAGGCCGGTTTCGGCGAACATCGTTTCACGTGAAACAGCGCAAATTATCGACGCGGCACCGCCAAAAGCGTATGGGAACGCCACATGCTAATTCCCGAGCCGAATATCTGGGACGTGATCGTCATCGGCGGCGGCCACGCCGGCTGCGAAGCCGCCGCTGCGTCTGCACGCACCGGTGCGCGCACCCTGCTGTTGACCCATCGCGCCGACACCATTGGCGAGATGAGCTGCAACCCGGCCATCGGCGGCCTAGGCAAGGGCCACCTGGTGCGTGAAATCGACGCCTTAGATGGGTTGATGGGCCGGATCGCGGACCAAGCCGGGATCCAGTTTCGCTTACTTAACCGCTCCAAAGGCCCCGCTGTGCGTGGGCCGCGGGCGCAGATTGACCGCAAGCTCTATCGCCAGGGTATGCGGGCTGCGCTGGCCGCTCAGTCCAGTCTCGAGATTGTGGCGGCGCCCGCAGAGGATTTGATTGTCACTGGCGGGCGGGTCGCTGGTGTGATCGACGGCGCTGGCATCTCGTACCATGCGCCGAGTGTGGTGCTGACGACGGGAACCTTCCTGAAGGGCGTGATCCACCGCGGCGAAACCCGCACGCCCGCGGGGCGTCATGGCGAGGCCCCGGCGATTGGGCTTTCCGAGCGGCTTTATGGGCTTGGCTTTGACATGGGGCGCCTGAAGACGGGCACACCAGCGCGCCTGGATGGCCGCACGATCAATTGGGACGCGATTGAGAGCCAGGCTGGCGACGAATGCCCAACGGCCTTTTCTTTCCTGACCGCAGCGTGCGCTTTGCCCATTGCGGGCCCCCAGGTCGCCTGTGGCGTCACCTATACAAATGAAGCCACGCATAAGATTATCGCCGAGCGCCTCGGCGAATCGGCGGTTTATGGCGGTCGCGCGACCGGTATTGGTCCGCGCTATTGCCCTTCGATTGAGGACAAGGTCGTGCGCTTTGCCGACCGCAACAGCCACCAGGTGTTCCTAGAGCCCGAAGGTCTCGACGACCCGACGGTTTACCCCAACGGGATCTCCACCTCGATTTCTGAAGAAGCCCAACTCCTGTTCCTGCGCACCATGGCCGGATTGGAACGGGTCGAGGTGCTACGCTACGGCTACGCCATCGAATATGACTATGTCGATCCGCGTGAATTGCTGCCCAGCCTGGTCTCTAAGCGTTTGCCCGGCCTGTATCTCGCCGGCCAAATCAACGGCACGACGGGCTATGAGGAAGCGGGCGCCCAGGGACTGCTGGCGGGGCTGAACGCCGCCCGCTCTGCTAACGGGCAGGACGCCGTGATCCTGGGGCGTGACCAGGCCTATATCGGGGTGATGATTGACGATCTGGTCACGCGTGGGGTTAGCGAGCCCTACCGTATGTTCACCAGTCGGGCGGAATACCGGCTTACCCTGCGCGCGGATAACGCCGATCAACGGCTGACCGCGCTTGGCATTGGACTCGGCCTGGTGGGGCCAGAGCGGGCCGAGGCGTTTCACGTGAAACAGCAGCAGCTCGACGCCGTGCGTGCTGAAGCAAGGTCCCTAACGCTTTCCCCGCCCCAGGCCGCCGCTGCCGGCATGAGGGTCGGCCAGGACGGCCATCGCCGCGATGTATTCGGGCTGCTGGCCTACCCGGAGATTGACCTCGACCGCCTAGCCCAGGTCTGGCCGCAGATTGCCGACTGGCCCGCCGCGGCCCGCGAACAGGTAGAAATAGATGCGGCCTATGCGGGGTATCTTGATCGCCAGACGGCGGACGCCGCGGCTCTGCGTGAGGACGAGGCGCTGAAACTGCCCGATTCGCTGGATTATGCCGTCATTGGGGGGCTTTCTAACGAGGTCCGGAGCAAGTTGGCTATGGTGCGGCCCGTCACCCTGGGGCAGGCGGCCCGCATTGAAGGCGTCACCCCCGGTGCCCTAACCGCATTGCTGGCCCATGTCCGACGCGCCGCCGCCTGAGCCGCCACAACCCCTGGAGCCCTTGGGTGCAGACGAATTCCGCGCCCTAACCGGTGCGAACGAGGTGCAGACCGCTGACCTTGAGCGTTATCGCCAGATGCTGATCGATGGCAACGCCGTGATGAACCTGGTCGGGCCCGCCAGTCTGCCTGACTTCTGGAGACGTCATGCTCTCGACAGCGCTCAGCTGTTGCCGGTCATACCGGGGGCCCAGCGCTGGGCCGACTTGGGCTCGGGCGCAGGGCTGCCGGGGATCGTTCTGGCGTGTCTGCTGAAAGACCGCGCGAATGCACGGGTCTATTTGGTTGAAAGCATGGCCAAACGTTGCCGCTTCCTCAGTGATGTTGTGGCTGAACTTAACCTCCCAGCTGAAGTTATCCACGCCCGTGCTGAGGTTGTTGACCGTCCTGTTGATGTTGTGACAGCACGCGCCTGCGCTCCTCTGGTAAAACTTCTCGGGTTCGCGCGGCCCTACCTGCGTGGCGAGACGGTCGGACTCTTCCTCAAAGGACAAGATATTGTGTCTGAGTTGACGGAAGCCACCCGATATTGGAAGTTCGAAGGCGAATTGGTCCCCAGCATGAGTGATGTTCGGGGTCGGATCGTGAAGATTTCAGGGCTGAAGCCCCTACGAGGAGCCTGACCGAGTGCTACGCGTATTGGCTGTGGCCAACCAGAAGGGCGGGGTCGGTAAGACTACCACCGCCATTAACCTGGGTACCGCCCTGGCGGCCGTGGGTGAGCGCGTGCTGCTGATCGACGCCGATCCTCAGGGCAACGCCTCCACCGGGCTGGGCGTTGGTCGCGCTGAACGTAAAACCACCCTTTATGATGTGCTGATGGGTGAGGCGACCCTTACACAGGCTGCCCTGAAGACTGCCCTGCCGGGGCTGGACCTATTGCCATCCGATCCAGACCTTTCCGGTGTTGAAATGGAGCTGCATTCAGCCCCGCGACGGTCGTTTCGTTTGCGCGACGCGATCGAGGCAATCCGCGTCAGCGGTGCCTACAGCTACATTCTAATCGACTGCCCGCCGTCGTTGAACCTGTTGACCGTCAACGCCATGGCCGCGGCAGACGCGGTGTTCGTGCCGCTGCAATGCGAGTTTTTTGCCCTGGAGGGCCTGTCGCAGCTGATGCGCACCGTCGAATTGGTGCGTGGAAGCCTCAATCCCTCACTTGAGCTGCAGGGTGTGGTCCTGACGATGTACGATAAGCGTAACAGCCTGTCGGATCAGGTGGCGAGTGATGTGCGCAGCCACTTCGGTGACAAGGTTTACGAGACCGTAATCCCGCGCAACGTGCGGGTTTCCGAGGCGCCATCGTTCGGTAAGCCGGTGTTGATCTACGATCTCAAATGCGCCGGAAGTCAGGCCTATCTGAAGCTCGCCCGCGAAGTCGTTAGTCGCGAGCGCGCCCGCCAGGCGCAAGCCGCATGAGCGCCGAGGGACGTCGTGGCCTGGGCCGGGGCCTTTCCGCCTTGCTGGGCGAGGCTGACACTGCCGCGCCGCCGGAGGGCATGGCTGTTCCGGCCAGCCAGCGTGAGCTGCCGATCGAGCTGGTGCGGCGCAATCCAGATCAGCCGAGGCGGCACTTTGACAAGGCCGAGCTAGACTCCCTGGCCGAAACCGTTCGCCGCCAGGGCGTGTTGCAGCCAATCTTGGTGCGACCCGCGCCCGATCAACCGGGCGAATATCAGATCGTTGCCGGCGAGCGCCGCTGGCGGGCCAGCCAGATCGCCGGCCTTCGATCCATTCCCGCCGTGGTGCGAGACCTAGACGACCGCGCCGTGCTCGAAATCGCCATTGTCGAGAACGTCCAGCGCGCAGATCTCAATGCCCTAGAAGAAGCCCTTGGCTATCGTGCGTTGATCGATCGCTTCGGCCATACGCAGGACGAGATCGCCCTGGCCGTGGGTAAGAGCCGGCCGCATGTGGCCAACACTCTGCGCCTGCTGCAACTTCCGCCGACAGTGCAAACCTATCTCTCCGAGGGGGCGCTTAGTGCGGGTCATGCCCGCGCCTTGTTGCAAGCCGACGGGGCGGACATTGCGGGTTTGGCCAATCAGGTGATCGAAAAGCGCCTGTCGGTGCGCGAGACCGAAGCCTTAGCTCGCAAGCCTTCTGCTGTGCCTAAGGTAAGCGGGCGTGTGGGCGGACAGTCAACCGGCGGCAAGGATGCAGACACCGCCGCCCTGGAAGCCGATTTGACGGATACGATTGGCCTCGGCGTCTCGATCGCCGACCGTGGCGGGGCTGGGACGGTGACGATCAGCTACCAAACCCTGGAGCAGCTCGACGATCTGTGCCGACGGCTGTCTGGCGCAAAATAGCCAATGAGTCCTGATACTTAAGGATTGCTCGGCGCCGGGCTGACTGGCTGACCCTCGACTATGGTCAGGCTCTCATCAAGGCAGATCCATTTCGGTGCCGACTTGGTCCAGATGATTGAGGTGGGGACGAACGCGTCAGGATCGTCCATGGCACCGACGCGGATGATGATGGTTCCCGGCCGCGATTCAGCCTGGCTAAACAGCGGGGTTCCGCAGGCTGAACAAAACCGGCGGTGCATTTGGGTGCCACTGTCGGCGGTGTTGGCGAAGTCACTGGTCTCGCCGGTGATGGTCACGGCGCTTAACGGAAATGCCGCCCCGACCGTGCCGCTGCCGGCGCCCAGGTACTGGCAGCCACGGCACATGCAATAGCGAACCCCTGCCGGTTCTGCCGTAATTGTGAACCGTACCGCCCTACAGGCGCATCCCCCAGTGTATTCGCCCATTTTCTAGCCCTCCGAGGCCGCAATGTCCCGGAAATAGGGTTCAACCAGACCCTGCAGTTTCACCGTCATGGCGTTTCCCTTGCGGTCGACCGCCTTACCCACCGCCAGCCGCACCCAGCCTTCGCTGACGCAGTATTCGTCGACGTTTTGCTTGTCGGCACCCTTGAAGCGCACGCCTACGCCACGCTCTAGCAAGGCGGCGTCATAGTGTGGGCTGTCGGGATTGATCGATAGGCGGTCGGGCGGAGTATCGGTCATGGTATGAGGCTCACAGAGGCTTTCCCCGCGTGATAGCCTCAATCGCCCTCAAAGGCCAAGGGCGCGCGCCCGCCCAGCGATGGTTAGTACCAGACGTTCGGCGATTAGATCATCCGGCGCACCGGCGGTTTTACAGGCGCGGTCGGCCGCCAGGACCGGCGGCTGAAGCTTGTCGAGTTCAGTCAGCGACCAGGCGCGGGCCTGGCGCAGGAACTCGCGTTCGGTCTTCCAGAACACCCCAACCGATTTGGCGGCGGCGCTGGCCTCGGTACCGCTGGCCATTAGGGTCAAGGCCTTGCGCAACTTCGTCAGATGCATGCCGGCCGCCCTCACCGTGGCCGGGCCCCCCTCGCCTTCCGCCCGGGCTCGCCGCAAGTGGCCCTGAGCCGCGCCAAGTCGGCCACCGAACGCGTCGTTGGCGGCTTCGAATAGGGAGGCTTCAGGCTCAACCCCGAAAAAGTCGGCCAGCATGGTGATATCACCCCGTGTCCCGCTTCCCGGGCCCAGAAATAGCGCCAGGCGCTCTATTTCTTGCCGTGCCACGCCGCGGTCGCGCGGCAGGCGCTCAACCAGCAAGGCCAAGGCATCGTTGGTCAGCGACACCTTGTCGGCAGCCAAGCCCTCGCGCACCAGCCGCACCACATCGCCGGGCTCGTCTTCATAGGCGGGCATGACCACGCAGGTCTCATTGACGCCCTTGGCCTCCGCCGCCTTGCGCAGTTGGCTGTCGCGTCCCAGCGCCCCGGCCTCAATTAGGAAAAACGCCAGCGGATTAAGTTCACCGTTGGCGTGGGCGGTCAGGGCCGCCGCGGCCGCGCGGTCTGGACCCGCCTTGTCACTGGATAGTCGCAGCCGCACCAGCCGCCGGCCACCGGTCATGGATTGGGCGGTCAGGGCGCTTTCCAGCCCCCCCTCGTCTTCGGCGTCGGAACCTGTCAGGGCGGAGACATCGAACGGGTCGTCCGGGTCCTTCACGATTTTGCGGGCCAGACTATCGGCCCGTTCGCGCACCATTCCTGTGTCGCGGCCGTAGATCAGGGCCACGCGCACGCTGCCGTCTGGGCCCCTTAGGAACCGCTCGATATCCGGGCGACGCGTCAGGATCATTTAGGTGGGCTTATTGCCGGCCATCCAGGCGGCCAGTTCGATCTGAATCTGCCGCGCGGCTTTGGCGGCGGCACGCTCTTGCCCGTCTTGCTCGGCGGCGATGGAGGCATAGGGCTGGTCGGCGGAATCATAGGTTACGCTGGCCTGCACCTTTCCGGTCTTACCGGGCGTTCCGTTGGTGGTGGTCAAGGTGTACCCGACGGTCAGCACCAGCTCGTAGCGATTGGCGACGTTGTTGATCCGCACGCCGCGCGGGATTTTCTGCTCGTTATAGGACAGGCCCAGGCGATAGGCCGCCGGGGCAGAGGCGTCGTGGGCGAAGGCGTCGTCCAAAGACTGGCGCAGCAGGAACCCTGATCGTCCCTGCGGCGCGCTGATGGCGATGGTCGACAGTCCCGAGGCGACCCCGGGTACGGCATAGAGCGGTGTGAACCCGCAGCTCGTAAGCGAGAGGAGCATCAGGCCCATCAGCGACGCGCGCAGTCGGTTCATCTAGCTGGCCACGATGTTGACGATACGGTCCAGCACCACGATCACCTTGCGAACGGTCAGACCATCAAGGTGCGCCGCAACGTTGGCATCCGCCAGGGCGATTTTTTCGACATCAGCATGCGCGGCACCGACCGGCGCACGGATTTCGCCGCGCCGCTTGCCGTTGACCTGAACCGGCAGGACAACTTCGTCTTGGGCAGTCAGGGCCGGATCGGCGTCTGGCCAGGGCGCGTCGCAGATCATGCCGGCTTCGCCTAGCTTTTCCCAGCATTGCTCGGCCAGGTGCGGTGTGAAGGGGGCGATCAATCGTGCCAGGATCGATAGAGACTCGGCGCGCGCTCCCCCGGCGGCCTTACTGGTCTTCAGAGTATTGAGAAAGCCGTAGAGCTTGGCGATGGCCGAGTTGAAGCGGAAGCCCTCAATACCGTCGGTCACGGCTTCGATCAGCCGGTGCACAGCTTGGCGCAGGGCTAGGGCGTCGCCGTCCGAGCCGCCGGCTGTGAAGGGGGTCTCGAATTCGGCCCAGACCCGCTGAACGAAGCGGCTTGCGCCCTCTATACCGCCAGTGGTCCATTGCACGTCCCGCTCGGGCGGGCTGTCGGACATCACGAACAGGCGGGCGGCGTCGACGCCATGGGCCGAGAATATCTCCTCCGGTGCGATCACGTTTTTCTTCGATTTCGACATCTTCTCGATGTCGCCCACCACCAGATCCTCGCCAGTGTCGGTGTAGACCGCGCGGCACACACCGCTGTCGCTCACCAGGGTAACCTGATCGGGCTGAACCCAGTCGCCAGCGGCGGTTTTATAGGTCTCGTGGGTCACCATGCCCTGGGTGAACAGGCCCGCAAACGGCTCCTCCACCGACAACACGCCCTCGTCCTTGAGGGCGCGGGTGATAAAGCGGGCGTACAGCAGGTGCAGCACCGCATGTTCGACCCCTCCAATATACTGATCGATGGGCAGCCAGTGATCGGCGGCGGCCTTGTCGATGGCGGCGTCCGCGCCTGGATTGGTGAAGCGAGCGAAGTACCAGCTACTGTCGACGAAGGTGTCCAGCGTGTCGGTTTCGCGCTCGGCATTGCCGCCGCACGACGGGCAGGAGACGTGCCGCCAGGTCGTGTGGCGCAGCAGCGGATTGCCTGGGCGGTCGAAGGTCACATCGTCGGGTAGCACCACCGGCAGCTGATCTCTCGGTACCGGCACAGGGCCACAAGCGGCGCAATGGATCACCGGGATCGGACAGCCCCAGTAGCGCTGGCGGCTTACGCCCCAGTCGCGCAGCCGATAGACTGTGGCACCCAAGCCCTTGCCCATGGTTTCAATGCGGGAGATAGCCTCGGCCTTTGCCGCTTCTGTGGCCAAACCATCAAGGAAATCAGAGTGATAGATCGTACCGGGTCCGGTATAGGCCTCTTTGCCGACGCTGAAATCGGCTGGGTCCGCGCCGGGCGGCAGCACTACAGGCGTGACCGGAAGGGCATATTTTCGGGCAAAATCCAGGTCGCGCTGGTCGTGGGCCGGGCAGCCGAAAATGGCACCGGTACCGTAGTCCATGAGCACGAAATTGGCGATCCAAATGGGCAGGGTCGCGCCTGATTTGAACGGATGGGCTACGGTCAGGCCGGTATCTAGCCCCAACTTCTCGCCGGTCTCGATATCCGCAGCGGTAGAGCCGCCCTTTTTGCATTCCGCCAGGAAGGCCGCGACCTTCGGATCGCTCGCCAGCGATTTGGCGAAGGGATGATCGGCGGCAATCGCCAGGAACGAAGCGCCGAACAGGGTATCGGGCCGAGTCGTATAGACCTCGACGCCGGCTTCGAACCCCACAGGGGCCGTGCCCACGAATTCGAAGGTCATCTGTAGGCCCCTGGAGCGGCCAATCCAGTTTTCCTGCATGAGGCGCACCTTGTCCGGCCAGCGGTCCAGGGTTCCCAGCCCCTCGATCAGGGCGTCGGCATAAGAGGTGATGCGAAGAAACCACTGCGTCAGCTTCTTCTTCTCGACCACAGCGCCAGAGCGCCAGCCGCGGCCGTCTATGACCTGTTCATTGGCCAGGACAGTCATGTCGACCGGGTCCCAGTTCACGCTCGCCTCGCGGCGATAGACCAGGCCGCGCTCTAGCAGCTTCAGGAACCAGGCCTGTTGCTTGCCGTAATAGGCCACGTCGCAGGTAGCGAATTCGCGGGACCAGTCGATAGACAGGCCCAAGGCCTTGAGTTCGGCCCGCATGGCGGCGATATTGTCGTAGGTCCAACTTTTGGGATGGACGCCGTGTTCCATAGCGGCGTTCTCGGCCGGCATGCCGAATGCGTCCCAGCCCATGGGGTGCAGCACGGAAAAGCCGCGTGCTCGTTTGAACCGGGCCACCACATCGCCCATCGCATAGTTGCGCACATGGCCCATGTGGATGCGCCCTGACGGATAGGGGAACATTTCCAGGACATAGTATTTTGGACGTGGGTCCGAGGCAAAGTCCGCCGACGTGCGGAATGATTCCGCCCGCTCCCAGGCGGCGCGCCACCGGGGCTCGACTTGGCTGGGAACATAGGCCGCCATGGTGGTTGCGGGCTAGTTCCCGATGTTGGAAAGGCGCAGCTGGCGCGCGCGCGTCAGGATGGCATTTTCAATATCGGTCTCGGTCTGGTCGGCCAGCAGGGCGTCGACCCAGCTGCCAGCTGTGTCCTTGACCTGCTTGTTGACCGCGACATTGAGGCCGTCGGCCCGCAGGCGAGAGTCGAGGATATAGGCCGTGGCCTTGAACCGCTCGTTTGGCAGCTGCGGGTTGGCGTACCAGTCGGTGATGATAACGCCGCCGTAGGGATCGGCTGACGCCAGGGGCATGAAGGCCAGGGTGTCTAGGGTGGCGCGCCAGAGATAGCCGTTCACGCCTATCGCACCGGCGGGCGCTTCCGTCGCGGCAACCGTGTTCCTGCCGCCGCCGAATAGGCGGTTGCGGGTGCTGGCGCACGCTGTAACACTCGCCAGGGCCAAGCCCATTGCGGCGATCCGCAATATCCGCACTGCTCGCCTACGCTCGAACGCCATTCTTTGCTCCGCTGCTCAGGTCTCGCCCGGGCCGAATGGTCTATATCAGGCCCCGGTCCGCATCCAAGGTGCTTTTTTACCCGCCCACCCGGGCCCGGGCTCATGGCAGCTTTACGGCGAACGCCTTCCGCCGCTGTAAGACCTGTACGGAGGTGGCACAAAAGGGGGCAGACTTCGCGGCCTTGCCGCCACAGGCGAGGCTCGAATCCAGGCCCCCCCGGCGCGAAAAGACCATGTTGCTGTTGACCTTTGCGTAACGGTGCCGTTTATCTGATCTCGATTTTCAGAGGGCTTCTGTGCCCGCGAGACGCTTTATCGGAGACAGGGGTGACGCGGACGGCCAAGTCCATGCTGGCGGCAAGTGCTCTGATCCTTTTGGGATCGGGCTTCGCCGCGCGTGCTGAGCCGGCTCATTTGGGCGCCAAGGCCACCGATGGCTTCAGCGTCCGTGGTGACTTCAACACCCAGGCGTTCCAGTACGGGACCTCTTCGAAGAAGACCCTGCAGTTCGACGCAACAAAGGGCCGCTGGGGC
>CAISYT010000077.1 GCA_903889785.1 uncultured Caulobacterales bacterium | reverse complement strand
GTGCTCGCGTATGGCCTCGACATGGATCGTATAACGGCCCTGACCGACGCGCTTGCCGTTCTGGCCCTTGCCATCCCACACCACAGTGTAATGCCCAGCGGGGCGTGTCGGCTTGGACATGGCGTCGACCATCTTGGGAGCGCTTCTCCCATAGCGACGCCACCAGACGAAGTTCTGATCGATGTAGTTTGTATCGCTGCCGGTGAGCAGCAGCTGGCGGATCGGCTGGTTGTTAGCGTCGGTCACCCAGATGCTGACATAGGCCCCAAACAGCCGTCCAGCGACGGGCTTGGGCAAGGTGTAATCGATGGCAACCACGAACCCGGCAGGCCAGACATCAGCCTTGGCAGCCGGATCCTGCACCCTCGCCGGCGCGCGCACAGGGGGTGGCGCGGCCTGGGCCAGCTGGGCCCAGCCAGAGGAGCGCAGACGGCGGCCATCCTCGTCGAAAATCAGGGCCTCTGCGCCCGGTGTGCGCTCGACCAGAGCCAGGGCATCACGGGGGTGCAACACCGAGACGGCGGTGGCCAAGGCGTCAGCGTTCATGGCGCAGTCGGCGACAACCGTGGCGGACGTCACGCTACGGGCCGGGGCACCCGAGGCGGGCGACAACCGCAGGCCGAGGCGCTCGCCGCCAAGGGTCAGATCTCGTCGCCCGGCCCCGCTGGTGGCGATTCCACCGCTGGAAATGGCGATCACGGCGGCGGGTGGGCCATTGTCTTCCGGGTAGCGCGGATTGTTGGCACCGATCCGCCAGGCACCGCCGGGTCCCAGGCCCCAGACGGCGATATCGCCGCCGATGTCGATCATCAGCCCGGCCAGACCCGGTGCCGCGCGGCGCGCGGCGGCCAGGGCTGCGTCGACGACATAGCCCTTAGCCAGGCCATCGAGCGCCAGAACCATGCCCTCCGGCCGGTCGACCCGCCAGGTGGCTCGGTCAAGGCCGATGTACGTGGCGGATCGCGCAACCGCTTGTGTTAGGGCGGCGGGATTGGGCGGGCTCTGCTCGGTTGCCGCCTGCCGCCATAGGGCTTCTACCGCGCCCAGCCGGCCATCAAAGGCACCGTCGCTGTCGCGCCGCCAGGCCTCTGCGGCCTCTATCACCCGAAAGAGTTCGGGCGATACCGTGGCGCGGCCTACGGTGTTCAATCGCGACAGCTCGCTATGGGGGTGCCAGCCGCTGAGCAGCGGCTCTAGCCGGTTAATCTCGGCTAGGGCCCCGGCCAGGGCTTCCTGTGCCAGCACGGCATCGCCCCCGACGACGATCATGTCGAGCGAGGTTCCCAGAATATGGTCGCGATGCAGGGTCCGCGCAGCGCCAGCAATCGCGGCGACGGGCGGCGTGTCCAGTGAAACGTCCGGCCCGACGCTATTCATTGCGCAGGCGCGTGTGACCCAAGGTCTCAGGATCGGGGGGCATGGCCGTGCCCAGGATCGTGGCACGCCCCACCAGCGCCTTGTAATATTTGGGCCGCGCTTGCAGCTCGGCGTTGAAGTCTTTGATGGCGGCGGCCTTGTCGCCGTTACGCTGATAGGCCGCGCCGCGTGCGGTGAGCACCCCGATCTGGCGCGGTTCCAGCGCCAGGCTATGGGAGTAGTCGGCGATGGCCTCGGCATCCATGCGCTTGCGCGCATAGGCCTCGGCCCTGCTGACCAGAATCAGCGCTTTTTCATTGGAGTCCTTCTGTAGGGTCAGGGCCATCGTGAAATCGGCAATGGCGTCATCGGTGTGGCGTGCAGCGGCGTTGGCCTCGCCACGGTTGAAATAGGCTCGGGCCAGGCGAGGCCTGTCCTGGCCGGATTCTTCGATCGCCTCGGTCAACAGCTTGATGGCGTTGGCATCTTCGATCCGCGTGGACGCCAAGATGCCGTCCTCGATCTTGTCGGCATGGGCACCGACCGCCGGTAGGCCAAACGCCGCCATCAGCATCAGTACCCCGAGCGTGCACTTCAATCGATCCTCCCCGGAAAGAGCCGCCACGTTGCATGCACGGTATCGAGCACCGCGCACCGTCAGGCGATCATAGGCCCGCCACCGAGGCAAGGGCCATGGTCATGGGTCGAGTGCAACCATCGTTGCGCGAAAGCGACTAGGGTTTCTGCTTCTTAGGCAGGGCGGCGATTTCGGCCGGGTCCAGCTTGCGGGGCTCCTGGCCGGCTGTGCGGCCGGACCAGCTGGCGCGAGGCCGTGAGGGCCGCGACGGCCGGGGGTCGGGACTCTTCGCCACGCTCAAGCCTGCGCCGTCATAGCTTGAACCTATGTTGCCCCGTGATTGACGGAAACCCCCCGGGCGAGTAAGAACCGCGCTCTTTCGAGAGCGGGCTCTAGGTCCGGGTTCAAAAGGAACGCTCCTGAGTCCCTGGTGAGGGCATATGGGCCGCCGACGCCGTTAAGGCTGTCAGCGCGTTTTCTGCGTTCCAAACGGCCTGGTCGACGTCCCTGCCAAGAGAGCCGCGACCAGACGATTTCACAGACCCCATGAGGCGCCACGGCCAAACGGCACACGCCTCCAGAGCAAGAGATTAGATGCCTACAGTCAATCAACTGATCCGCAAGCCGCGTCAGCCCAAGCCCACCCGTAACAAGGTGCCCGCTCTTAAGGGTTGCCCGCAACGCCGCGGCGTCTGCACCCGGGTCTATACGACCACCCCGAAGAAGCCCAACTCCGCCCTGCGTAAGGTGGCAAAGGTGCGTCTGACATCGCAGATTGAAGCGGTGTGCTACATTCCTGGCGAAGGCCATAACCTGCAGGAGCACTCGGTGGTCCTGATCCGCGGTGGCCGCGTGAAGGACCTTCCAGGCGTTCGCTATCACATTCTCCGCGGCGTGCTCGATACGCAAGGCGTGAAGGACCGTCGTCAGCGCCGTTCCAAGTACGGCACCAAGCGGCCCAAATAAGAGAGAGATCAGACAATGTCCCGCCGCCGCCGCGCAGAGAAACGTGACGTTCTACCCGATCCTAAGTTCGGGGATCTCGTCCTTACCAAGTTCATGAACTACGTGATGTACGAGGGCAAAAAGGCCGTCGCCGAAAACATCATCTATGGTGCCTTCGACATCCTCGAAGCCAAGCGCAAAGACCAGACGCCGCTGGAGACCTTCCATGCCGCGCTGGACAATGTGGCTCCTGCCATCGAAGTCCGCTCCCGCCGGGTCGGTGGCGCGACCTATCAGGTGCCCGTGGAGGTCCGTCCGGACCGCCGTCGCGCCCTGGCCATTCGTTGGCTGGTGACCGCTGCGCGTAAGCGCGGCGAGAACACCATGACCGAGAAGCTGGCTGCCGAGCTGCTCGATGCTTCCAACAACCGCGGTACAGCTGTCAAGAAGCGCGAAGACACGCACAAGATGGCCGAGGCCAACCGCGCCTTCTCGCACTACCGCTGGTAGCGCCTTAAATCCTTCGCTTTCGGGCGCGGCGTGGTTGTCATAAACCGCCCGCGTCCATAGCAAAACGTCGACAGGTCAGAGTTTCCCATGCCCCGCCAACACAACATCGCCGATTACCGCAACTTCGGCATCATGGCCCACATCGATGCGGGCAAGACGACGACGACGGAGCGGATTCTCTACTACACTGGCAAGAGCCATAAGATCGGCGAAGTCCACGATGGTGCCGCAACCATGGACTGGATGGAGCAGGAGCAGGAGCGGGGGATTACCATCACCTCCGCCGCGACCACGGCCTACTGGAACGGCAAGCGCCTCAATATCATCGACACGCCCGGGCACGTGGACTTCACCATCGAAGTCGAACGCTCGTTGCGCGTGCTCGACGGTGCCGTCGCTGTGCTCGATGGCAACCAGGGCGTCGAAACCCAGACTGAAACCGTTTGGCGCCAGGCGGACCGCTATGACGTGCCGCGCATCGTGTTCGTCAACAAGATGGACAAGATCGGCGCGGACTTCGACATGTGCCTGACCACGATCCGCGACCGCCTCGGCGTCAAGGCCGTGCCGATCCAGCTGCCGATCGGTTCGGAAGCCTCGCTGAAGGGCATCATCGACCTCGTGCGCATGAAGGCCGTGGTCTGGGAAAATGACGGCCTGGGCGCAAACTACCACGACGAAGAGATTCCGGCAGACCTCAAGGCCAAGGCCGAGGAAGCCCGCCACTACATGATCGAGAATGCCGTCGAGCTCGACGATGAGGCGATGGAAGCCTACCTCGGTGGCGAAGAGCCCTCGGAAGAGGTGATCAAGCGCTGCCTGCGCAAGGCCGTGCTCAGCGGGGCCTTCTATCCAATCCTGTGCGGCTCGGCCTTCAAGAATAAGGGCGTTCAGCCTCTGCTCGACGCGGTGGTCGACTACCTGCCGTCGCCGGTCGACATTCCGCCGACCGTTGGCATCGACTTCAAGACCGAAGAGCCGATCACCCGTAAGGCCAGCGACGATGAGCCGCTGTCGGTCCTGGCGTTCAAGATCATGGACGACCCTTTTGTGGGCTCCCTGACCTTCTGCCGCATCTATTCCGGCAAGCTGGAAACCGGGCTGGGCCTATTGAATTCTACCCGCGACAAGCGCGAGCGGGTTGGGCGCATGCTGTTGATGCACTCCAACAACCGTGAAGATATCAAGGAAGCCTATGCCGGTGACATCGTCGCCCTGGCTGGCCTCAAGGACACGCGCACCGGCGACACCCTGTGCGATCCGCTGAAGTCACCGGTCATCCTGGAAAAAATGAATTTCCCGGCGCCGGTTATCGAAATTGCCATCGAACCGAAGTCCAAGGCCGACCAAGAAAAGCTGGGCGTCGCCCTGGGCAAGATGGTCGCCGAGGATCCGTCCTTCACCGTCTTCACCGACCAGGAGTCGGGTCAGACGATCATGAAGGGCATGGGCGAGCTGCACCTGGACATCAAGGTCGACATCCTTCGGCGGACCTACAAGGTCGACGCCAATATCGGCGCGCCGCAGGTAGCCTATCGTGAATCCCTCGGGAAGAACGCCGATATCGACTACACCCACAAGAAGCAGACCGGCGGTACGGGCCAGTTCGCGCGCATCAAGGTGCTGTTTGAGCCGGGCGAGCCGGGTTCGGGCTTCGTGTTCGAGAGCAAGATCGTCGGAGGCGCTGTGCCGAAGGAATTCATTCCCGGAGTCCAGAAGGGTCTGGAATCGGTCAAGGACAACGGCCTTTTGGCCGGCTTCCCACTGATCGACTTCAAGGCGACCCTGCATGATGGGGCCTATCACGACGTTGACTCCAGCGTGCTGGCCTTCGAAATCGCTGCTCGCGCCGCCTTCAAGGAGCTGCGCGAAAAGGGCGCTCCCAAGCTGCTCGAGCCGATCATGAAGGTGGAAGTCCTGACTCCCGATGACTACATGGGCGATGTGATCGGCGACTTGAACAGCCGCCGTGGCCAGATCCAGGGTTCGGAGACGCGGGGCAACGCCCAGGTCGTTACCGCCATGGTTCCGTTGGCCAACATGTTCGGCTACGTCAGCAATCTGCGTGGCATGAGCCAGGGCCGTGCCCAGTTCACCATGCAGTACGATCACTACGAACCAGTGCCGCAACACGTCGCCGACGAAGTTATCAAGAAGTTCGCTTAATTACATAACCCCCGAAACAAGGACCCCGTCTCGGGGACTAGGAGCTAGAAGATGGCCAAGGAAAAGTTTGAACGTAACAAGCCGCACTGCAACATCGGCACGATTGGTCACGTTGACCATGGCAAGACGACGCTGACGGCTGCGATCACCATGACCCTGGCCAAGGCCGGCGGCGGCAAGGCGATGAGCTACGCCGATATCGATGCGGCCCCGGAAGAGCGGGCTCGCGGGATCACGATCAACACCGCGCACGTTGAATATGAGACGGCCGCGCGCCACTACGCCCACGTCGACTGCCCTGGGCACGCCGACTATGTGAAGAACATGATCACCGGTGCGGCGCAGATGGATGGCGCGATCCTGGTGGTGTCGGCCGCTGACGGCCCGATGCCTCAGACTCGCGAGCACATCCTGCTTGCGCGTCAGGTCGGGGTTCCGGCCCTGGTCGTTTACATGAACAAGGTCGACCTGGTGGACGACGAAGAGCTGCTCGAACTGGTTGAGATGGAAGTGCGTGAACTTCTGTCGTCGTATCAGTTCCCGGGCGATGACATCCCGATCACCAAGGGTTCGGCCAAGGTTGCGCTGGATGGCGGCGACAAGAAGATCGGCGAGGATTCGATCTTGGCGCTGATGGCGACGGTCGATGCCTACATTCCGCAGCCGACCCGTCCGCTGGACCTGCCGTTCTTGATGCCGGTGGAAGACGTGTTCTCGATCTCGGGCCGCGGCACGGTGGTCACGGGCCGTATCGAAAAGGGCATCGTCAAGGTTGGCGAGGAAGTCGAGATTGTCGGCATCCGGCCGGTTCAGAAGACGGTCTGCACGGGCGTGGAAATGTTCCGCAAGCTGCTCGACCAAGGTCAGGCTGGCGATAACGTGGGCGTGCTGCTGCGCGGCACCAAGCGTGAAGACGTTGAGCGTGGCCAGGTGCTCTGCAAGCCGGGCTCCATCACCCCGCACACCAAGTTCATGGCCGAG
>CAISYT010000076.1 GCA_903889785.1 uncultured Caulobacterales bacterium | reverse complement strand
TGTCGCCCTGGCGTCATCCCCGCCGGCCACCGGGCCGCTGGGTCCAGCCAGCACGATCGTGCTGATCGTACTGGGAATAAATCTGGTTCTGATTCTGGCTCTTGCGGTCCTGGTCGTTTGGCGCGTGTTGAGAATGTTGGGGAGCTCGCCCGACGAAGCCGGCGCGCGGTTACACCTGCGCTTTGTCGCAATGTTTTCTATGGCGGCCGTGGCGCCGGCCCTCGTCGTGGCCCTGTTTTTTGGCGTTCTGGTCAACCGTGGGGTGGAAAGCTGGTTCAGCCAGCGGGTGCGTACCGTGGTCGAGAATTCCGCCACAGTCGCCCGGTCTTATGTTGAAGAGCAGAAGTCCTATATCGCCGACCACATGCTGTTGATGGCCCAGCGGGTAAACAGCGCGGCCCCGGCTATCGGCCAAAGTCCAGTCGCTTTCGGTCACTATCTTGCGTCAGAGACCCGCGAGAATGGATTCACAGCAGCCTACGTCCTCGATGGCGATGGTCGCATCCTGGCTCGGGCCGAACATGGCGCGCCTGATTTTCTCAGCCCTCCGCCCGCCAGTTTCAAAGCGGCTGATGAGGGCGATATTTCAGCCCAACCGTTCGAAAGCACCGACCTGTTCCGCGCCCTCTATAGATTGAATGAGGTGCCTGACGGCTATCTCTATATCGTCCGTCCGATCGATCGCGGCATCCTCAACCATCTCCGTGAAACAGAAGCGTCCCTGGTCAGCTATCGTGACGCGGCTGCCAGCAGGACCAAGATCCAGTCGGCCTTCATTCTCAGCTATGTCGAGACAGCCCTGTTGGTGCTTGTAGGTGCGGTCTGGCTGGGTGTTGCCGCCGCGAACTCTATCGCCGCGCCTGTTGCGCGTCTGGTGCAGGCCGCCGGGCGGGTGGCGCAGGGCGACCTTGATGCGCGGGTCGATGCCGAGGGTGGATCGGCCGAGATCGCCGTTCTGTCACGTGCTTTCAACCAAATGACCAGTGACCTACAGGTTCAGCAGGCCGCGCTGAAGACCGCTAGGGTGGATGCCGAGGCGCGTCGCCACTTCATTGAGACCGTGCTGTCGGGTGTTAGCGCTGGTGTCATGGGCCTGGATGAACGTGGCCATATTTCGGCATTGAACCGGAGTGCAACCACATTGCTGGGTCTGACCGTGCATCAGGCCTTGGGCAAGCCGCTTAAAAATGCCGCTCCGGAACTGGCGGATGTGATGCACCGTGCCAAGTCTGCAGGTGCCGATGCAGAGGCCGAAGTGGATGTGACGCGTAAGGCTGAAACCCGGCGGCTGCGAGTGCGCGTTTCTGGACAGTCCGCCGAGGGGTTGGTGCTCACGTTCGACGACATCACGCGGCTCGTTACGGCCCAACGCAATGCCGCTTGGCGCGATGTGGCTCGCCGCATCGCCCATGAGATCAAGAATCCTCTGACCCCGATTCAGCTCTCGGCCGAACGGTTGCGCCGCAAATACCGCGATGAGATCGTCGGCGACCTGGAAACCTTCGATCGCTGTACCGAAACCATTATCCGCCAGGTGGGCGACATCGGCCGGATGGTCGATGAGTTCTCTTCGTTCGCGCGCATGCCAGAGCCCAAGTTCGCGCGGGTCGATGCGGTGGAATTGCTGCGCCAGGCCGTATTCGCCCAGAAGGTGGCGTCGCCCGAGATCATCGTCGATATGGGAGAGGTTCCGGCCCAGTCATCCCTGACGTGCGACACCCGCATGGTTGGCCAAGGCTTGACCAACCTACTCAAGAACGCGGCTGAAGCCATTGCGAGCCGGCATGCCGAAGACCCCAAGGCCCCGCAGGGTCGGATCGTGGCCAGCCTTTTCGTTGATGAGACGGGCTCCATCAGTCTCGCCGTTGAAGATAACGGCATGGGTCTGCCGGCGCACAACAGGGATCGGCTGATTGAGCCCTATGTGACCACCCGCGAAAAAGGCACAGGCCTTGGCCTGGCGATCGTTAAGCGGATCATGGAAGAGCACGGTGGCGAACTTGTGCTGACGGATGCTCCTAAGGGCCGTGGCGCGCTGATCACCCTGAAATTCCCCAAGGCCAGTGCCGCTGGCGCTGCCGATGAACCCAAGGCCCTCGCGCTCGCGAGGGAAGTGTCATGAGGATCTGCCAGTGAACACTGATGTCCTGGTCGTCGACGATGAGGCTGATATCCGCGATCTGGTCGCCGGGATTCTGTCCGACGAGGGCTATGCTGTGCGTACAGCGGCAGACTCCGATAGTGCCCTGGCAGCGCTGCGGACCCGCAAGCCGGCGCTGTTGGTCCTCGATATCTGGATGCAGGGCGGGGGGATGGACGGGCTTGAACTGCTCGATCTCATCAAGACTCTAGATTCTGACCTTCCCGTCATCATGATTTCCGGTCATGGCAATATCGAAACTGCGGTCAGCGCGATTAAGCGTGGTGCCTATGAGTTTCTGGAAAAGCCGTTCAAGTCCGATCGTCTGCTGATGGTGGTCGAACGCGCCATTGAGGCAGCCGCGCTGAAGCGCGAGAACCGTCGGCTTCGCGTGCAGACTCTGGATGCCGAAGGCATGATCGGTAATTCTACGGCATCCCAGGCGCTGAAGGCCCTGATTACCAAGGTCGCTCCCGCCAACAGCCGGGTGTTGATCTCCGGTCCGCCGGGCGCGGGCAAGGAACTTGCCGCCCGCATGATTCACGCGGCTAGCCCTCGGGCGCGCAGCGAATTCGTCGCTATTGGCGCAGCCGGTATGGCACCCGAACGCATGGACGCCGAACTTTTCGGCGAGGAGGAGGAGGGCGGTCGCCCACGCAAGATTGGCGTGTTCGAACGGGCTCACGGCGGCACCCTCTATCTCGACGAAGTCGCCGATATGCCAATGGAAACTCAAGGGCGTATCCTGCGGGTGCTTGTCGAACAAAGATTCCGCCGTGTCGGGGGCGATAATGACGTGCAGGTCGATGTGCGCGTGATTTCGTCCTCCTCGCGGGATCTGCGCGAGGAGATCGCTGTCGGACGGTTCCGTGAAGATTTGTTCCATCGCTTGAGCGTGGTGCCGGTGCGCGTGCCTGGCTTGACCGAACGCCGCAATGATATTCCCGAGCTTATCCAACACTTCATCGAGCGCATCAGCGAAGCGACGGGCATGCCGCGCCGGCGTCTCGCTGAGGATGCCATGGCCACGCTTCAGGTTCACGCCTGGCCCGGCAACGTCCGTCAGCTGCGCAACCACGTAGAGCGGATGTTGATCCTGGCCTCTGGCGAGACGAGCGACCTAATCACCGCCGATCAGTTGCCGAACGACACGCCCATTGGCGGTCAGAGTGGCTCGATTGGAACCGAGCGTATCATCGCCCTGCCGTTGCGTGAGGCGCGCGAGTTGTTCGAGCGGGAATATCTTTCGGCCCAAATCGTACGCTTTAGCGGTAACATATCCCGCACCGCTTCCTTCATCGGGATGGAGCGTTCGGCCCTGCACCGTAAGCTGAAGTCCCTCGCTATGGGCGGCCGCGCCGGCGACGAAGAGCCCGCCTAATGTCGCGCGTGGCCTATGTGAACGGTGCCTACGAACCTCACGGTCGCGCCGTGGTTCATATCGAGGACCGGGGGTATCAGTTCGGTGACGGGGTCTATGAGGTCTGGGCCGTCTTCGATGGCAAGCTGGCGGATTCCGAAGGGCATTTTACCCGTCTACAGCGATCATTAGGCGAACTTCAGATCGTTCCGCCGATGGGTGAGGCGGCTTTAAAGATCGTGCTGCATGAGGTCTTGCGCCGCAATCGCATCCACGATGGCCTGCTCTATCTCCAGATTACGCGGGGTGTAGCCCGGCGCGACCACGTTTTCCCAGTGTCTGATACACCGCCAGCCTTAGTCATAACCGCCCGTGCCACTGACCGTGCGGCTGCGGCGCTCAAGGCCGCCAAGGGAATTGCTGTGATAACCCTGCCGGAAAATCGCTGGGGTCGGTGCGATATCAAGACTATCAATCTCCTGCCCAATATCTTGGCCAAGCAGGCAGCGAAGGTAGACGGTGCAGGTGAGGCTTGGTTTGTTGACGCTGACGGGATGGTCACTGAGGGTGCCTCGTCAAACGCCTGGATCGTCGACCGCAACGGTACGCTTCGTACTCAATCGACGAGGGCCAATATTCTGCGTGGCGTCACGCGGTCTACCTTGATGCGCGTCATTGCCGATAGCGGGCTTGAGGTGTCGGAACAGCCGTTCACGGTCGAAGACGCCAAGGCTGCACGAGAGGCCTTTATTACTGGCGCGGGAGCGCTTGTAATGCCGGTCATGTCGATCGATGGCCACATTCTGGGCAATGGACATCCCGGAGCGGTAACGAGCGGCCTGCGGGCTGCCTATCTACGGGAAGCTGCACCCGACTAGCGGCCGCCGCAGCCGCATTCTGCAAGATTGAACGCATTAGTTTGTTCAGGACGAAGAAAAACCCCGAGCGCCGGTGGTTCGACTTTGCCATAGCGCGCCGATTGTGTCCTAAACTAGAAATCATGTGTGTGGAGGGTGTTTTGCCCCCCGAACGACCGAAAGTCCTAAAATGACCATCGATAAGAAGCAAAATCTGCAGGACACGTTTCTCAATAGCGTCCGCAAATCCAAGACCCCTCTGACCATCTTCCTCATCAACGGTGTAAAACTTCAGGGCGTCGTGAGCTGGTTCGACAATTTCTGTGTACTGTTGCGCCGCGATGGTCAGTCGCAGCTGGTCTATAAGCACGCCATCTCCACGATCATGCCGTCGGCCCCGGTTAAGCTGTACGAACCTGAGTTCGAGTGATCGCCGGCGTTTGAGCGCCTCCAAGAGGAAGTCTCAAGGGATCGATCGGCGGCCGCCGCCGGTTGCGGCCCTCGTCGTTCACCCGATCCGGCCTCATGCCGCTGGCACCCGCGCGCCTGAGGCTCGGCTGGAGGAGGCTGTGGGCTTGGCCCTGGCGCTCGACCTGACCGTGCGCGACGCCATGGTCGTGCCCCTGCGCGCGACCTCGCCCGCGACTCTGTTCGGCAAGGGCAAGGTCGTGGAACTGCATGTAACGATCGAGGAGAACGACATCGAGGTGGTCGTTATCGACGACGCCTTAACCCCATCTCAGCAGCGTAATCTGGAAAAGGCCTGGAACGCCAAGGTCGTAGACCGCACCGGCCTGATCCTAGAAATCTTCGCCCGTCGCGCCCGCACCCGTGAGGGCAAGCTGCAGGTCGAATTGGCCCGGCTGAATTATGAGCGCTCGCGCCTGGTTCGAACCTGGACCCACCTGGAACGACAGAGCGGCGGCACGGGAGCTACCGGCGGCCCCGGCGAAACACAGATCGAACTCGACCGGCGGATGATTGCCGACCGCATTCTGAAGGTGAAGAAGGAACTGGTGGAGGTTCGCCGCACGCGCAGCCTGCACCGTGTGGCCCGTAAGAAGGCACCTTATCCGTCCGTGGCCCTGGTCGGCTACACCAATGCCGGCAAATCGACCCTGTTTAACCGCCTGACCCAGGCCAGCGTGACCGCACAAGATATGCTGTTCGCCACGCTTGATCCTACCCTGCGGCAGGTTCGCCTGCCCGATGGCCGCCCGGCCATCCTGTCCGACACCGTGGGTTTCATTTCTGACCTGCCGCATGAACTGGTCGAAGCCTTCCGGGCCACCCTGGAAGAGGTGCAAGAGGCCGATATCGTGCTGCATGTGCGCGACATCGCCAGCGAGGACAGCGACGCGCAGCGCAAGGATGTCCAGCAGGTACTCAGCGATCTTGGCGTGACGGCCGATCTGGAACGCGCTGAAGGCCGGCAAATGCTGGAAATCTGGAACAAGGCCGATCTGGTTTCCGATCTAGAAGACCGCGACGCCCTGGCCAATCGTGCCACCCGCTTTGGCGCCCTGCTGGTATCGGCCCAGACCGGGGAGGGGATCGACGCCCTACTTAACACCCTCGCCAGCCTGATCGACGACACCCCACCGGTGCGAATGGTCCTGGGTGTCGATCAGGGCAAGGCCTTGGCCTGGCTATATCGCCACGGGCGCGTACAGGCCGAAGAGGCAGACGCGGAAGGCAAGGTCGCGCTGGAAGCTCGGCTGGAAGAGGGCGCGGTCGGCCGGTTCCAGCGGCTGTTTCCGGAGATCAAGGTCAGGAACCAATGAGGCTGCCCAAATCTGCGATCTTATCCGCCGCCCGCGCCTCGTCCCAAAGCGCATCCATCTCGGCCAGATCCGACTGATCGGGCGTCTTGCCCCGTTCAGCGAGGCTTTTTTCGATATGGGCGAACCGACGGGTGAACTTGGCGTTGGTGGCCCGCAGGGCGTCTTCTGGCTCGATATCCAGTTTGCGGGCAAGGTTCGCGCAAGCAAATAGCACATCCCCCAGTTCCGCTCTGGCCTTGGCCAGGTCGCCAGCAGCGACCTCCGCCTCCAGCTCGGCAACTTCCTCGTGCAGCTTGACGATCACCTCCGTCGTGGAGGGCCAATCGAAGCCCACGCGCGCGGCGCGTTTGGTGAGCTTAACCGCCCGGGTCATGGCGGGCAGTCCGGCGGATACATCGTCGAGCACCCCGCCCTTGGCCTTGGCGGCCCGCTCGGCGGCCTTGATGGCTTCCCAGCCCTCGACCTGAGCCGCCAACGAGGCATAGGCGTGTTCGCCGAACACATGTGGGTGCCGGCGGATCATCTTGTCGTTGATGCTCCGTGCCACATCTTCGAAGGCAAACAGGCCAGCCTCCTGTGCCATGCGGGCATGGAACACCACCTGGAGCAGGAGGTCGCCGAGTTCATCGCGAAGGTCGGCCATGTCGCCGCGCTCGATCGCGTCAGCCACCTCATAGGCTTCTTCAATTGTGTAGGGCGCGATGGTGGCAAAGGTCTGCTCGATGTCCCACTGACAGCCATCGTCGGGATCACGCAATTTGGCCATGATCGACAACAGTTCGGCCATTGGATCATCAGGCACTTTGAGGATCTCAACCATTGGCATCTCGCAGGGCTAGCTCGGCCAGGATGGCGGCGTGGCGCTGCCTGCCCAGGCGGTAACTCAACAGCATCAAGGCCGCGATCATGCACAGCACGGCGGGCAGACCGATGAACAGAAACGTCAGCACACTCAGAGCGGCGGACGAGTCCGCCCCATTCGCCTGGGCGTGAAAGCCCGCGCTAGCCAGGATCGGAAACGTGAATCCCACCGCCAGAGCCGAGCCTAGCTTGGCCGTACTAGCTAGCATAGCATATAGAAGCCCGGTGCGGTCGACCCCACCGGTCAGGCGAACGTCGTCGCTGACGTCGGCCATCATGGCGCGCAGCAGCAGGGACGCAGCCGAATAGGGGATGCCGGCAAACACCACCGCGAGGATGGAGGGTCCTAAGTCTCCGCTCGACGGTAGCATCAGCAGGGCAAGCTGCGACAGTCCGGTCAGAGCCGCGCCCAGCGCCACGGCGCGGTGCTTCTCAAACCTGCGGGCTAGCGCTGTCCACAAGGGCGAGAAGATCAAGCCAGAGGTGAAATAGACCAACAGCAGCACGCCGGTATTGCCAGCGCTAACGTGCTTGACCCGTTCGAAATAGAAAAAAAACAGGGCGGCGATCACGCCCAAGCCCAGGTTGAACATCAAGTCGACCGCAACGATGCGGCGTACGGCCGCATTGGCGAACAGGCCGATATAGTCTCCCCAGCTGGTGGTGTTACGCGCCAGGGGGGGCGGCGGCTCAGGTGCCAGCATTAGGCCTATGCCAAAGGTAGCGGGCGTGGCGATCATGATCAGCCAGCCCATCGACTGTACGCTGAACGACCGGGCAGCGGTCGGCGCGACATGCATCAACAGGGGCAGGGCGGCCAGCACCAAGGCAGTCAGCACCCCGGTCACGTTGGCGAACTGCCACCAGCCATAAATCCGTGACCTTTGATTATAATCCTCGGATAACTGCGCGCCCCAGGCGGTTTGGGCCAAGACGCAGATCGAAAACGCCAGGTAGGCCACGGCCAGCCAGACCAGCAAATAGGTTGAAGATACGCCTGGCTTGGCGAAGAACAAGAACCAGCCGGAGACGAAAAGGGGCAGAGTCCCCAGGGCCAGCCAGGTCTTGAATCGACCAAAACGCGTGCGTGTGCTGTCCATCAACGCGCCCAGCAAGGGATCGACACCCACATCGATTAGCCGCACCCAGGTGAAAATAGCCCCCACCGTCGCCAGACCCAGGCCCAGCTCGTTGGCGTAATATTCGGGGAGATAGACCACCAGCGGCAGGCCAAGCGCCGCTAGGGGCACGCAAGGCGCGGCGAAAGCGGCCAGCACCCAGGCTGATCGGCGTGTTGTCTGCATGAGAACTCCCCAGGGACTTGGGCCCGCAGGGAAGGAGCTTAGCGAGTCGCTGTCGTGCCGTCGCGGGCGACCTTATAGGCCATCATATCGAATGCGCGCTCAGCGGCCGTCCAGGTGTTTGAGCCGATGGCTTGGAAGATGTCGTAATCATACCAGTTGTATTTTACGGGTATGACGCGGCCGTCAGCATAGGTTACCGAGCCCTCGATTGAGGCACCGCCAATGCCAATGCTTAACCAGGAAAGCCCTGTGGTATCGCTCATTTGCTGAAAGGTGGGGCGGTTGGGCTTGGCGTCAGCGATCACCAGGCTGAACTTAGCACCTTCAAGCGCAGGATCGCCCTGGCGCTTGGCCATCGATTGGATCGATTGGGTCAGATCCTGTCGAAGGTAAGTCAATTCACGCTCGCCGTATTTGTGGGCCTTTTTCTGAAGATCCTTGCCGATAGCAATGTCGACGGTCGGCGCAGCGCAGGCGATTCCGGCAACGAACACGCCTGCAAGGGCTAGGGTGGCGATCAACATTAAGTGACGCATTGATGGGGGTCCCAAAAGTCATATCGAGTTCCTACTGTGGGCCGCAAAGCACAGGTTTCCAAGTCTTGCCTGAACGCAGGCTAAACAAGTCTGATTCATCGCGCCGCGCCCTTGCATTCGCCAGGATGCTGGCGGACTGTTTCCATCAGGACAAAACGGAGGACGAGAATGAACCAGCCGGCTCGATCTTCGGCTTCTTACGGCGTTATGGTCCTTCGCGTCCTGCTGGGATGCCTTTTCATCGCCCACCTGTGCTGGAAGTTTTTCATTCTGAAGGGTGGCTTCGCCGGTTGGTGGAATGGGCTATTGCACAATGGTTACGCGCCCTTTGTGCCCCCCTACGTCGCCTCAGTGGAATTTGCCGGCGCGATCTTGCTGATCCCCGGAATCCTGACCCGCTATGTGGTGATCTACGCCATTCCTATGATGCTCGGCGCGGCTCAGTTCTGGGCTGTACGCAAAGGGTTCTTTTTCACCGGCGCCGGCTGCGAGATGCCCCTGACGTGGGCAACACTCTTGGTCGTTCAGGCGCTGCTGGGTGATGGCCCCTACGCCCTCGTTAAATCACCAGACTTTCGTTCCGTTCTCGCCAAGATTCAAAAGGATTGACGGGTAGACCATGACCGCTTCAGGAGTCTCGATGCAAGCACCTACTCCGAGCCTATGGCGACGACTGATCCAGTTCGGCGGCGGGAAACCGCTACGGGCGCGTAACTCGCAGGTTTCGGCTGTGGTGCGGCTGGCCAAGGTGCTGCTGAGCGAAAAGGGTGAACTCAGTGGTGGGCGTCACGCCTCGGCCCTGGCAGCGCACTATGACCGCATGAACGAAAACCAGCTGGTGTCGTTTTTTTCCGCACTGGTGATTGACTTCGACGCGCCGGTCGCTGAGTTGAGCGCCGCCGCACGGGCCTATTTGGAAGATCCAAACCCGGCGACATCAAGTCGATTAGCCAAGGTCTCCGAGCCCCCGCGGCTGGAGTTGATCCGCCGCCTTAACATGGCACCAGGCGGTGCCGCCCGCATCCTGCACATGCGCGAGCAAGTACTGAACCTCTTGAAAGCTCACCCCGAATTCGCGCCCCTGGCCGAAGATTTACGGCACCTTCTGGCCTCCTGGTTCAATCGGGGCTTTCTGCAGATGCGTCAGATTGATTGGCGAACCCCGGCCTTCGTGCTGGAAAAGCTCATCAAATACGAAGCGGTGCACCAAATCGGCGACTGGGACGACCTTCGCCGTCGGGTGCAGGGGGATCGGCGCTGCTATGGTTTCTTCCATCCGGCACTGCCGGACGAACCTCTGATCTTCGTTGAGGTGGCGCTCACCCGGGTCATGAACGATGCCATTGGCCCACTCTTGGCCCAGGAAATGGGGCAGGGGGCGGATAAGCCCAAGGCCGCCATCTTCTATTCCATCAGCAACTGTCAGTCTGGTCTGCGCGGCATTCAATTTGGGAATATGCTGATCAAACAGGTTGTGGCCGATATCAAGGCCGAGGCACCCTCGGTCAGTACGTTTGCGACCCTATCGCCGATCCCAGGGTTCCGGGCCTGGCTCGACAAGGCGATCGCAAACGGGGACGTGGCAGACGCCGAACTTGCTGAAAAACTTGCGACCCCAGACTGGAAATCCGATCGAGACCTTTGCAACGCACTGCGTGGACCCATGTTGACGCTCTGCGCGCGCTATCTGATGCAACTCAAGCCCGACGGGAAGGTCGGCGGAATTACCGATCCGGTGGCAAAATTCCATCTCTCCAATGGGGCCCGTATTGAACGGGTTAATTGGCTCGCCGACGTTTCCGCGAAGGGTATGCGTGAAAGCTGGGGCCTGATGGTCAACTACCGCTACGTGCCGAATGACATTGAGAACAACCACGCCGCCTTTGTCGATCGCTGTCAGATCGTTCACTCGCGTGGAATCAGAAATCTTGTGCAGGGCCGTCCGCAGATCGGCGCGGATAAGAAGAGCGGCACGGATAAGTACCGACTGTCGACCTAGGGGCGTCGATCAACGCTCCTCTCGAACATTGATCCACATTGCGCCTAAGATATATTATCAGAAATAAATACTGTGTATTTCAGGGCAGAAGGCTGGAGAGGTGCATACCGTC
>CAISYT010000075.1 GCA_903889785.1 uncultured Caulobacterales bacterium | reverse complement strand
CTCTCGCCGATGATCGAGAGCATCGAAGTCAAGCGCCGTGGCGCTGTTCGCCGCGCCAAGCTCTATTATCTGCGCGATCGCCGCGGCAAGAGCGCGCGTATCGCCGAGCGTCAGGTCGCCCGTCCGGGTGACGACAGCAGCGAAGGCTAGCGGGTCGAGGCCGCCCCTGGATCGGGGGCGGCGCAGCCTCTGGCGCTGAGTTTGCGGCAAGACTTTCCTCGTCTAGCCAAGGCCCTGGTGGGTGATGCGCCCAAAACAGCGCCCGATGTGATGCGTTCTTCGCGCTCGGCCTAGACTTCGAGGGGTCTGGCGCACTAAATCCCCGCATGGCCAAGACCCTTTATGACAAGATCTGGGATGCGCACGCGGTCGCCAGTAGCGACGGCGACACCATCCTGTACATCGACCTGCACCTGATCCACGAGGTGACCACGCCCCAGGCCTTCGCCGGCCTGCGCACGTCACACCGTCCAGTACGCCGGCCGGACCGCACCCTGGCCGTGGCTGACCACAATACGCCGACCGAGGGTCAGGCCCTGGGCGTCGCGGGCGTCAAGGATGACGAGGCGCGGTTGCAGCTTCAAACCCTGGAGCGCAACGCCAAGGATAACGGGATCGAGTTCTTCCCGATGGGCGACATTCGCAACGGCATCGTACACGTGATCGGCCCAGAACAGGGCCGGACCCAGCCGGGCATGACCATCGTCTGCGGCGACAGTCATACTTCCACCCACGGTGCCTTTGGCGCCCTGGCCATGGGTATCGGCACCAGCGAAGTCGAGCACGTCCTGGCCACCCAAAGCTTGCGCCAGAAAAAGGCCAAGAACATGCGGGCGCTTATCGAAGGGACTCCGGTGCCCGGCGTGGGGGCCAAGGACTATGCTCTGGCGGTGATCGCCACCATCGGAACCGCGGGCGGGACCGGTTACGCCATCGAATATGCCGGTGACGCGGTGCGAGCCCTATCGATGGAAGGCCGCATGACGCTTTGCAACCTGACCATCGAGGCTGGGGCCAAGGCCGGGATGGTCGCGCCCGACCAAACCACCTTCGACTATCTGATGGGCCGACCCGCCACACCCAAGGCCGGAGCCTGGGACATGGCCCTGGCCAGTTGGAAAAGCTATTTCACCGACGAAGGCGCGCATTTCGACCATGAGGTCACGATCGATGCGAGCCAGCTGATCCCGCAGGTCACATGGGGTACGTCTCCGGAAGACGTGGTGGCGATCAACGGCGTGGTTCCCGACCCCGAAACCTTCCACGACGAGGCCAAGCGGGCCCAGGTGGAGCGGGCGCTCGACTATATGGGCCTCAAGCCCGGCCAGAGAATCGACGAGGCCCGGATCGACCGGGTGTTCATCGGCTCCTGCACCAACAGTCGCATCGAGGATCTGCGCGCCGCCGCCGACGTGGCGCGGGGACGAAAAGTGGCCAGCCATGTGAAGGCCATGGTCGTGCCGGGCTCGGGCCTGGTGAAGGCCCAGGCTGAGGAAGAGGGCCTAGACGTGATCTTCAAGGACGCGGGCTTCGACTGGCGCGAGCCAGGCTGTTCGATGTGTCTGGGCATGAATCCCGACCGCCTGGCCCCGGGCGAGCGCTGCGCCTCGACCAGTAATCGCAACTTCGAAGGCCGCCAGGGCCGGGGCGGACGCACACACCTGATGAGCCCTGTCATGGCCGTAGCGGCGGCGATCGCCGGCCGTATCGCCGATGTGAGGGACCTGTAAATGACCCCATTCACCCGCCTCGACGCGCGCGCCGCACCGCTCCTTGAAGCCAATATCGATACCGACCAGATCATTCCAAAACAGTTCCTCAAGACCGTGGAGCGCGAAGGCCTGGGTTGCGGCCTGTTCTTTGAGTGGCGCTTCGACGAGCAGGGGCATGAGAAGCCCGAATTCGTGCTCAATAAGCCGGAATACAAGAACGCCGGCATCCTGATCGCCGGTGAGAACTTCGGCTGTGGTTCATCGCGCGAGCACGCCCCCTGGGCGCTGATCGATTTCGGGATCAGTTGTGTGATTGGTTCCAGCTTCGCCGACATTTTCACCGGCAACTGCGCCAACAACGGACTTCTCTTGGTGCGGCTACCGGAGGCGCAGGTTCAGGCGCTGCAGAGCGAGGCTAAGGGCGGCAACCACATCTTCACGGTCGACCTGGAACAGCAGACGGTGACGGCGCCCTCGGGGGCCAGCTATCGTTTCGAGATCGATCCCAATCTGAAGAACAAGCTGCTCAAGGGCCTGGACGCCATCGGCGAGACCCTGCAGCACGAGGGCGACATCACCACCTTTGAAGAGCGCCGCAAGCTGATTCAGCCCTGGGTCGCGGCTTGATCGCGCCCAGCAGGCCTAAGTCGGGCCGCAATAGCCTTTCGTATCACATCGACTCATCGGAACCGATCTGACCATGTCCAAGACCCTGCTGCTTCTCCCTGGTGACGGCATCGGACCGGAGGTCTGCACCGAGGTGCGCAAGATCGCCGTCGCCCTGACCAACGACCTGATCATCGACGAAAAAATCTATGGTGGTGCCAGTTACGATGCGCACGGCACACCGCTGACGGATGACGCCCTGCAGGCGGCGCTAACCAGTCACGCGGTGCTGATGGGTGCGGTGGGTGGGCCGCAATGGGCCTCGGTGCCACGGCACCTACGCCCCGAGGCGGGCTTGCTGACCCTGCGCAAGGAGATGGACGTCTACGCCAACCTGCGTCCGGCGCTCTGTTTCGACGCCCTGGCCGACGCCTCCAGCCTCAAACGCGAGATCGTCGCCGGCCTCGACATCGTGATTGTTCGCGAACTGACCGGTGGGGTCTATTTCGGCCAGCCGCGCGGCATTGAGACCTTGCCGGACGGCCAGCGCCGTGGCTTCGACACCCAGGTCTATACCACCAGCGAGATCGAGCGTGTTGCGCGCGTGGCATTCGAACTGGCGCGCGGCCGCCGCAATAAGGTGACCAGCGCCGAGAAGTCGAACGTGATGGAAAGCGGTGTGCTGTGGCGCGAGGTCGTGACCGACTTGCACAGGCGCGACTACGCCGACGTCGAGCTTGAGCACATGCTGGCCGACAACGCGGCTATGCAGCTCGTGCGCCGCCCGACCCAGTTCGACGTGCTGGTCACGGACAATCTGTTCGGTGACATCCTATCCGACGCTGCGGCTCAGCTGACCGGTTCGCTGGGCATGCTGCCCTCTGCGGCACTCGGATCGGCGGGCAAGCCGGGGCTGTATGAGCCGATCCATGGTTCGGCACCGGATATCGCCGGCCAGGGCGTTGCCAATCCGCTTGCGGCGATCCTGTCGTTCGAAATGGCGCTGCGCTGGTCGTTGGGTCAGGCTGAAACCGCGGACCGGCTCCATGCCGCCGTGGTCAAGGCGCTGGAAGGCGGTGCCCGCACGCGCGACATCGGTGGCACACTCACCACCGCCCAGATGGGCGATGCGGTGTTACGGGCCCTTAACTAGCGACTTCGGCTGGGCGACCACCACCCGGGCGACATCCATCATGCCGTCGGTGCCAGGCGGTGTGCCGGTGGTCGACGTCAGGGCGGACGGGGCCGGGGGAGCGGCGGGGGTCTGGGCCAAGGCACCGCCAGCGGCATTGCAGCCGAGGGTGGCGACCAGGATCATTCGGAGCATAACACGTCTCCCTTATTTCTAGCTGGGCCCTGACCGATCAGGTACCCCCCCGCCGAGGCTGTAAAGTGGCCCCAAAGCTTGCCTCTCTGGACCGGGGAGAGTAAGGGCTTCGCCCTTCTGTAAATCCGCGTGAGTTGAGAGGAGCCTCCAATGGGCTATCGGATCGCTGTTGTCGGCGCCACAGGTAATGTGGGCCGCGAAATGATGAACATCATTGAGGAAGTGAACTTCCCCGTGGACAAGATTCACGCCATTGCGAGCCGCAAATCCATCGGTATCGAGGTCTCTTTTGGCGCGCAGATTCTGAAGTGCGAGGACATTGAGACCTTCGATTTTTCCACGGTCGATGTCGTGCTGATGAGCGTGTCGGGCTCATTCTCCAAGATCTGGTCGCCCAAGATCGGTGCGGCTGGGCCGATCGTGATCGACAATTCCTCAGCCTGGCGGATGGACCCGGACGTGCCCCTGATCGTGCCGGAAGTGAACCCGGACGATGTCAGTTTCGCGCACCGCAAGAATATCATCGCTAACCCGAACTGTTCGACGGCCCAGCTGGTTGTGGCGCTTAAGCCCCTGCATGACGCGGCCAAGATCAAGCGCGTTGTGGTCTCGACCTACCAGTCGGTCTCTGGCGCGGGCAAGGAAGGCATGGACGAGCTGTGGGATCAGACCAAGGGCATCTTTGTGCTCGGCCCGTCCGAGCCGAAGAAGTTTCCCAAACAGATCGCCTTCAACGTCATCCCCTTCATCGGCGCGTTCAATGACGACGGCTATACCGATGAGGAGGCCAAGATGTGGAATGAGACCCACAAGATGATTGATCCGGCGATCAAGCTGACGGTCACCTGCGTGCGCGTGCCGGTCATGGTCGGCCACTCCGAGGCGGTGAATATCGAGTTCGAGAAACCGCTCGACGAGGACGATGCGCGCGAAATCCTGCGCGAGGCACCGGGTATTGTCGTGGTCGATAAGCGTGAGCCGACGGGCTACATCACGCCCAAGGAAGCCCAGGGCGAATTCCCAGTCTATGTCTCGCGAATCCGCAATGACCACACCGTGAAATACGGGCTGAATCTGTGGGTGGTGGCCGACAACCTGCGCAAGGGCGCGGCTCTCAACGCCGTGCAGATCGCCGAACTGCTGCACGAGCGCGGCATGATCGGAAAGAAGGCGGCAGTATAGCGCCACGCTACCGCCACCTTTGGGCGGGTCCCGAGGCTGGCGGCGGCGTTAGAGCGCCGCGTAAACCGCGTCGATCAGCCGCCGTGGCCGAATATCCCCGACCAGGGCGGTCGATTGGCGGTTCATGACATAGGCCCCGGAAAGACCTCGCACCGGGTCGGCGAAGGCGCAGCTGCCGCCCCAGCCGGAATGGGCCAGCGTGAACTGTTCTGGTCCGTAGAACATGTTGGGCGGGTTACGCAGAAAGCCCGCGCCCCAGCTCACGTCGAACGGCAGCACCAGATCCCGCCCGGCGATGCGCTCAGACCCCGCTTGCATTGCAGTTCCGCGTGCCAGCACCGGCACGTCGCCAATTGCACCGTCGCAGGCCATGGCGGCCATCAGCCTGGCCAGGGCAGCGGCGGTCGCCTGACCGCCCGCGGCGGGAAATTCGTGGTTCAGCCAGCCGTCCAACCGTTTGCCGCCAATCGTGGACCAGCGTGTCAGGAAGGCGGCCTTGAGCGCCGGGGTGACGGTCCCGAACGCTGGGAAGGTAGTGGGGCGCTGCATGTCGGCAACCCGATGATGCTCTGACGCCGGCAGGCCGATCCATAGGTCAAGACCCAGGGGCTGCGTGAGGTCCTCACGTAGGGCCGTGCCAAGACTGCGGCCGTCGATGCGCCGGTGAATCTCGTCGGCGATGAACCCAAACGTCAGGGGGTGGTAGCCGCTGGCGGTTCCCGGCGGCCATAGCGGGGCCATTGCGGCGAGTCTGGCGCAGATTGCCGCGTGGTCGAACCATTCCACGGGCTCCATCGGCTCTAGAAATCCCGAAAGGCCCGCCTGATGCGACAGGACCATTTCGACGGTGATGTCCTGTTTGCCCGCCGCCGCGAAGGCGGGCCAGATTGAGGCAACCGTCTGGCGATAGTCCAGCCGCCTCTGGCCAACCAACCGGGCCATCATCAGGGCCGAGACCGCCTTGGTAGTGGAGAAGATCGAGACCAGGGTATCCGGCCCAAATGCCCGCTCCTGGCGCCGGTCGGCCCAGCCCCCGGTCAGGTCGATGACGAGCCGGCCATTGATGGCGATGGCGAACCCCGCGCCCAGGTCCTCGCCGTCAGCTAGGTGTCGCTCGAACTGGTCGCGTGCCGCCTGAAACTGGGGCGGACACAGGCCTTGGATTGGGGGAGGGGTTGCGCCGCTCAAGCGAGCCGCTCCATGCGCACGGATGGGCTCGTCTGTTTGATGCGCGCGCCCATGGCCACGATGGGCAGTTCAGGACTGGCCCAGGCGCTCGCGGCGGTGATCGTCTCAACCACACCCCCTACAGCACAGGCCAAGGCATCTGAAGCTGTCTGGCCTTCCAGCAGGGAGGCAGCGAACAGAGCCGTCAGCAGGTCGCCAGTGCCATTGGGCGCGCTGGCGACTTTCGGGTGGGCGGCAAGCCAAGCCTCATGCTTGTCGGCGTAGACCGCGCCGATCTCGTTGCCAATGTTTATCGACGAGATCATGACCGGCCGCCCCAGTCGGGCGGCGGCGCGCACGGCGTTCTGCGGATCGCGGGCGTCCTGGCCGGTCAGCCACTCGAGCTCCCAGGCATTGGGGCAGATGATGTCGGCGCGAGGGCATAGGTCGTCGCGGATGGCGTCGGCCACATCCTGCGGCACATACAGCCCCTTGCCGGTGTCGCCGATGGTGGGATCCACGACAATCCGAGCGGCCTTGGTGTAGGCAATGGCGTCGCGGGGCGCTGCCCGCACAGCGTCGATGGCGCGCACCGCAGCCCGGACCTGTTCGACACTGGCGAAATAGCCGGTGATGACAAGGTCGGTCAGGCCAAACAGTCCGTTGGCTTCTATGCCGTCGAGCATGCCCTCGAATGCCTGTAGCGGCACGGCCGCCCCGCCCGGAGCACCCCAACCCGGATGACGGCCGTAAAGCACTGTCGGCACCAGCATACCGTCGCAGCTAAACTGGCTCAACGCCAGCGACTGAGCCATGCCGCCCACCCGGCTGGCGGCG
>CAISYT010000074.1 GCA_903889785.1 uncultured Caulobacterales bacterium | reverse complement strand
GAAATACAGCCACACCGCATACCGGATCACATCGGGCGGGAACCGGTGACGCTTGAACGAGATTGGACGCATTACCTTTTCCTGCCGCCAACCTGCTTATGGCCGCAACCGGAGAAATGTTAGCGTTAGACTGTCAGCACCGCCGGTTTGAGGATTTGAGGGCTTCAGCCTGACCGCAGGTTCAGGTTTGCTCGGCCTCGGCACCGAGGAGGAAGTGAGCACGCAGGAAAGCGATCGGGGCGTCGCGCTGATCCTGCCAGGCCTCGACGTGCACATTAGCCACTCGCCGGCCGATCTTTTTCACCGTCGAACGCGCATATGTGGTCACGGGCCGACCGGTCCGCAGGTATTCGACCGACACGTCGATGCTGCGCGGCTGGCGCGAATGCGGATGCAGCACCGAAAGCTGGGCGATGGCCGTGAGTTCCATGAATGCCCCGAGCACCCCACCATGAATGGCTGGCAATAGCGGGTTGCCGATCAAGTGCGGCGCATAGGGCAGGATAGCGGTCATTTCATCGCCATTGAAGGCGACCTCCACGCCGAGGAATGCGGCGTAGGGCACGGCGCGCACGGCGGCGGCGACGGTCTCGGTTACGGAGCACTGATCCTCGCTCATAGCCCCGCCTTCTGGCTCTGGGAGAGGGGCGGCTTGAGGTTCGCGCCCGGCGGCCGGCCGGCGCTGGCGTTGAGCATGAAGGCCGCTTGCGCCGTGGCCACAGGATCGTCGGCACTGACGTCATAGGCCACAGCCCGCACGAAGGCGATCGACTGGGTCAGTCTGTAGCAATGCGCCGCAACGAAGATGTCTCGGCCCGGCTGGCTGCGGCGCATGTAGTCAATGCGCAGGTCGAGGGTGGCGATTGTGGTCGGGTTGGGCAGGGCGGCATAGACCGACTGGCCGCAGCTATGGTCGAGCAAGGTGGTCACCACCCCGCCAGCGATCACCCCGGTGGCGGGATCACCTACCAGATCCTCACGGTAGGGCACAGTCATGATCACCCGCCCGCCGCCGATTTCGAGCGTGCGCATCCCCAGGGCTACGGCCTGGGGGCTACCCTGATTCATGGTCTTGGCAAGGTTCTGCAGCCAGTCAGGATCGTCAGCGGGAGTGTGGGTCATGAGTCCAAGGTTTTGCCCTTGCCGATCAGGTTGTCCAGGGGGCCCGCACCGGGGCCAGCCTTTTTGGCGGCGACAATGGCGGCACCTTCGCATTGAGCTTAAAGTTCGCCAACTCCCCCCGTCATCCAGGGCAGGCGGCAAAGCCGCGCCGACCCGGGACCCAGGGGTTGCAGCACACGGCCATTCTGGGTCCCAGCTCTACGCTGTCGCTCCGGCCGGGATGACGGTGGGGCGGGCGTGAGGCCCACACGTCTCAAGACGAAGTGCTCTCAGGATGGCCCGCCAACCCCAGTGCAGCCCGGTCCAGTTCTTCGCGCATCAGGGTGCGCAGCCGTTCCGGTGCCGCGATACGAACCGTCTCGCCCCAGGTCATCAGGTGCCAGGCCAATTCACGCATGCCGCGGGCCTGGAAGCGAACGCGGACGGCACCTCCGGGCATATCCTCAACGGTCTGGCTGGAGTGGAACCGCCAACGGCGGGCCTCGGGCGCGGCTGTGGCGTTGAAGACCAGGGAAACCTGCTCCATCTCGTCCTGGTAGATGCCCACGCTCTCATCAGCGAACGCCTGTAGGGAGAAGCCCTCTGGCGACGTGCCCATACGGCTCAACACATCGAGATCCGATAGCCGATCGAGGCGGAACGTCTGCACGCGCGGGGTGGCGGCGACCAGATAGTTGCGGCGCGACAGGATCAGCCCCAGTGGCGTCGCCTCGCGCCGGGCCCCCGGGTTGGAGCCGCCGTCGTAGCGGAAGGCGATGGCCGAGCCGCCCTTGATCGCCTCACGCACCTTGGCCAGCACGTCCGGGTCTTCTGTGGGGCGCGGGCCGGGCTGGATGGCAATGGCCTCGCCCTGCATCACAGCCTCAAGGTCAGGGGCCAGGCGGCGACGGTCGCTGCCGCGCAGGGAGGCGAGTAGCTTGGACTCTAGGCTATACAGCGACTGGGCCGTTGCGGCCGCGCCGGTCGCCTGGGCCTGATCCGCAACGCGGCGAAGGGCGGCTAGTTCCTCTGGTAGCGGCACCTGAAACAGCCGGTCGAGGCCTCCGGGGATGCGGAAACGCTTGGTGGGCGGATCGTCCACCTCCTCCAACTGCGGGAAGAGGTCGCGCAGGGCGTCGCGCATCCGCTCGACCGTGCGCCGACCGACCCCGATGGATCGGCTCATCTCGTCAAGCGTCAACCCTTCGGCGGACCCGGCCAAAAGCAGGGCCAGCTTGAGCAGATCTGCTGCCTTTTCGTGTCGCATGTCTGTTTTCCGTGGTCGCGCGATCTAAAGCCGAACCGAGGCTCACCTCGGCGCCTGCCTTCAATATGTCCGATTTTGACGTATCGCACCAGCAGAGTGGTGGCATCGAAATCCGTTCCAGCCCGAAAGGCTAAACCGATATGGCGACCACCGATTTTACCGCCTTCATCCCCCGCCCACCGACGGGCGATATCATCAACGCCGTGCTACGCTATGCCGACATCGAAGAGGACCTCGGCGGTGGCCGCACCCTCAACCGCCTCTCCGAACGCCGTCTACGCCAGCGCGAGGTGCGATCCGCCCTGGGCAAGGACGGGGTGAAACGCGCTGCAGAAGTCAGTGTGGTTTGGGACGAGCGCGAGGAACAGGTTTTCCGCGTGTTCGATCAGGCGGCCTAAATCCAAAATGCCGCAACCCTCTGCGACCGTCAGGGCGTTCAGAACGCTCGGATTGCCGCGATGATGCGGTCCTGATCCTCGGCCATCAGGTAGGGGTGCATCGGTAGGGCCAGCACCCGTCCGGCCGCGGCCTCGGTTACCGGCAGCCCACCGGCACCGCGTTCGAAATGCTCGTATGGCGGCTGAAGATGCATCGGCACCGGATAGTAGACCGCTGTTGGTATGCCCTCGGCTTTGAGATGCGCGGCGAGTCCGTCGCGGTTCGGATGATCAATAACGTACTGCGCCCAGACCGACTGGCCACCGTCAATGACCTTGGGTGCCGTGGCCCTGCTGCCCGCCAGTCCGGACATGTAGCGTGTGGCAACGGCCTCGCGAAGCATGATCTCCTCGGCAAAGATCGACAGCTTCTCGATCAGGATCGCCGCCTGGATCGTGTCCAGCCGTGAGTTCATGCCGATACGGGTGTTGAGGTATTTCGGGTCGTGGTGCCCGGTATCAACACCATCGCCGGCAACGGCCTTCCCGTGCACGCGCAGGCTGTCGAGCCGATTCCAGATTGCCGTGTCCTTGACCAGGACGGCACCACCGTCGCCGTAGCAACCGAGCGGTTTGGCCGGGAAGAAGCTGGTGGTGGCGACGTCCGCCCAATGAATCGGATGCTCGCCGTTCAGGGTACAGCCGAAGCCCTGGGCGCTATCAGCAATCAGCTTGAGGCCGTGGCGATCACAGATGGTGCGCAGGGCTGGGTAATCCGCGGGCTGCCCAAACAGATCGACGGCAATGACCACGGCGGGCTTAAGCCGGCCGGCGGCCTTCACCGCGACGATGGCGGCTTCCAGCTTTGCGGGGTCCAGGCAGTAGGTATCGGCCAGGACATCCACAAACACCGGCTCTGCCCCGTTCCACGGAACCACCTCGGCCGTCGCCGTAAAGGTGAACGACGGACAAAATACCGCATCTCCTGCGCCCACGTTCCACGCCATCAGCGGCAGGGCGATCGCGTCGGTGCCGTTTGCGCATGAAAGGGCCATGGGGGATTGGCCAAAGGCCGCCAGCTTGGCTTCGAAGTCGCGGACCTCGGCCCCCATCACATAGCCGCCGTGGTCCAAAACGCGGGCAATGGCAGCGTCGATGGCGGGGCGCAGCCGACGCTGCTGGGCAGCAAGATCGATAAAAGGCAGATTGGTCATGCGGGCCGCTTAAGCTGCATCGCAGCATAGGGCGAGACAAACCTGGTAACGGAGTGTTTCCAGCCGCCAGGATCACAGGGCTGGGTTGTCAGCAGGAGGTACTAGGCCGTCGCCGCAGTTTCGGTCCATTCGCGCGCGAACTTCAGGCTGACGTCGGCATCTTCGAACTTCACGCGCTTAAAGCCGCCGGCCAAGTCAATCTCTTGACTGACCATCACGAACGGAAAACCGTAGCGGGTCAGGAGGCCATGGATGAAGCGCGACAGCCGGCCGTCGTCTTCAGGCCCGGCCAGGCGGATATCGGTGGCGTCGATGCTGCTCATAACGAGCCGCTCCTCAGAAGCTCTGAGTTACACAGATAATCCCTGTTCGCTGCAATTGCGAACGCAGATTTGTGTGATGCAGCGATATTCTTGTGGAGCGACGTCTTCGCCGGAAGCGTGCGGAGGATTGCCCTAAAGAATGGACTGTCCGGTCCCGGCCCAATCTTTCAAGAATTGCTCCAGTCCCTTTTCCGTCAGGGGGTGCTTGTAAAGCGCCTCGAACACCGAAACGGGAAGGGTGGCGCAATCAGCACCGGCGATGGCGGCATCGCGCACATGGTCGGGCGTGCGGATGCTGGCGGCTAGAATCTTGGTGCCGAAATCATGGATGTCGTAGATAGCACGGATCTCCTCGATCAGCTCCATGCCCCGCATGCCCATGTCGTCCAGACGACCGATGAACGGCGAGATATAGGTTGCACCCGCCTTGGCGGCGAGCAGGGCCTGCACCGCGGAGAAACAGAGGGTGACATTGACCGCCTTGCCCTCATCGACCAGGATCTTGGTGGCGATCAGGCCATCGCGCGTGAGCGGAATTTTCACGGTGACATTGGGGGCAATCTTGGCCAGTTCGCGGCCCTCGGCGATCATGGTGGGGGCATCGACGGCAGCCACTTCTGCGCTGACCGAGCCATCGAAGAAACCGCAAATTTCGGCGATGACCGCCTTGAAATCGCGGCCGCTCTTGGCGATCAGGCTGGGGTTTGTGGTGACACCGTCGATCAGGCCAGTGGCGATACCCGCCTTCAAAAGGGCGACGTCGGCTGTATCGAGGAAGATTTGCATCGCTGAGTTTCCCGGAGCGTTTTGTTAGTCGGTCTTGTGATCCCTCTCTCGCCCTGAGACAAGCATGAGCGCCATTCGTCTAAGAGCCCGCATGCAAACCGCTGCTTTGATTGCCACCCGCGACCGCCTGAAAGCTTGGCTGCTGGATTGCGCCTACCCCCTATGGTGGACGCAGGGCTACGACCATGTCCACGGCGGATTTCATGAGAAGCTGGCGCTCGACGGCACCCCGGTAGAGGCGCAGCGCCGAGCCCGCGTCCAGCCGCGGCAGATCTTCGCCTTTGCTGTTGCCGGAGAACTGGGCTGGGATGGGCCTTGGAAGCAAGCCATGCAGGCTGGGCTCGACTGGTACCAGGCCCATTACTTCCGACCGGATGGCCTTATACGCACCCTGGTGGCACCGGGCGGTGCCACATTGGATGATCGTGTGGCGCTCTACGATCAGGCCTTTGGACTGTTTGCCCTGGCCACGGCCTATGAGGTGCTCGGCAAGCCGGTCAGCCTGATGCAACAGGCCGATGTCCTGTTGGTGGGCCTCAAGTCCATGCTGCCGCATCCTATCGCCGGGTTTGAGGAGGCCAATCCGCGGGTTCTGCCTCTACTATCGAACCCGCACATGCATCTTTTCGAGGCCTCGCTGGCCTGGACCGAGGCTGGCGGGGGACCACAATGGCGGGCTCTGGCCGATGAGATTGCCAATCTGGCCCTCACCAAGTTTATCGACCCCGTCAGCGGCGGGCTGCGCGAATATTTCGATGGGGACTGGAATGCCACGGCGGCACTAGATGGCCGGATTATCGAGCCCGGCCATCAGTTCGAATGGGCCTGGTTGTTGCTGCGCTGGAGCGCTCTGGCGCAGCGGCCGGACGCGGCGGCGGCGGCGCACCGGATGATTTTGATCGCGGAGGGCCACGGCGTCGATCAGGCACGTGGCGTGGCGATGAACCAGTTACTCGACGATATGAGCGTCCATGACGCCCAGGCGCGGCTTTGGCCCCAGACGGAGCGCATTAAAGCCCATTTGCTGGGCGGCAGCGCCGAGGGTGTGGCCGCAGGGGTCGAAGGCCTGTTGAAGTATTTCGATGTCCCGACGCCAGGGCTCTGGCGGGACCGGCTGAACGGTGACGGCAGCTGGGTGGAGGAACCGGCACCAGCCAGCTCGTTCTACCATATCGTCTGCGCCGTATTGTACCTGGACCGGGCCGCAAATGAACGCTGAGTTCCCGCTCGAAAGGCTTGCCGACGAGGACTTTTGGCGGACGCGCTTCCCGGCTTTGACCATCGGCGTACCGCAAGACGATTTCGCTGCCTGCGCCCTCGCCAACGCGGCTAGGGTCAAGGCCGACGACCGCATGCGCCGTGAGGGTTATTTTCAGGCCAGCGATCCAGGCCTGGTCGACCTGGCTACGCCGCTGGCGGGGGCAATATCTGGATTGGCCGCCGCCGGTGCCCCGCCGGTGTTCGCCTTTCTGTTCGACCAGGCCTGGGCCGCCTTCAACCGCCAGACGCGGATCATAGCCAGCCTGCTGGGGCCCGACTATCAGGTGCTGCCCGACTTCTGGGCCTGGCATGTCGATCCTCAGGGCGGAGAGGCGGGTTGGCGGCCGCACCGTGACCGCGGCTTTGCCGCCCTGGCACCAGACAAGACCCCGCTGTCGCTCACAGTTTGGATTCCGCTGACTTCGGCCGTGCCGGACAACAGCTGCATGTACATCCTGCCGGCCGACAAGGACCCGACCTACGGAACGCCCCAGGATCGGCAGTACCGCGTTGACCTGCCAGCCATCCGCGCCTTGCCGGTCGAACCGGGCGACTGGCTCTGCTGGAATCAGGCGGTGCTACATTGGGGCAGCCAGACCAGTCACTTCGCCGCCAGCCCACGCATGAGCATGGCGCTGGAATTCCAGCGCGGGACCATGGCGCCCCTGAACACACCACTGCTGGGAACTCTACCGGTGCCGGCGTTCGATGATCGGCTTAGGCTGATCTGCAAACAGATCCTTCAGTACGCCCACATGTACCCGCTGAAGCCAGAGTTAGCAGCGGTCGCGAAAGGGCTGATCCGCTAGGCAGACCACAGGGTGACCAGCAGGCTTGCAGGGCCTTCGGCGTCCACCGCCTGTGCTTGCGTGCTGTCGATGTGTGAGCCGGGGCCGTGGTTGGCACCATCTGCAGTCCGCACTTTTCCCGATAGGATAGTGGTCTGGGCCGGCGGAAGGTTGGCTTTCTCACCCGCGTTCAGATGCCAGAGTTCGACCACGGCCTGACCTTCCTGCGCCAGTGTCGCCCGCTCAGCGCGGTGTCGCCAGCCGACCGCGCGGCCACTGCTCTTGAGGCCATCCACGACGCGCTTGACGTCCTGAGCGTGGCCGCGGTGCATGACTAGGACGGCGTCGCCCTCGACCACCACGATCAGATCGTCGACGCCCATCACGCTGACGAACGGACCGCTGGTGCGGACCAGGGTGTTGCGGACATCTGATAGCGCGACATCGCCGTAGACGGCATTGCCGGAAACATCACGGTCAGAAGCCTGCCAGATGGCGTCCCAGGCACCGAGGTCGGACCAGTCGAAGGCGGCAGGGACCACGGCGGCGAGCTTGGTGCGTTCCATCACCGCATAGTCGAGCGAAATTTTCGGGGCACGCGCGAAGCCTTCCTCATCCAGCCAGACGACTGGCCCAGTAACCTTGGCATCGGCGACACTGGCGCGGACCGCCTCGGCGATTTGCGGCTCAAATGCCACCAACTCGCCCATCAGCACATCGGCGCGGAAGGCGAAGTTGCCGCTGTTCCAGAAATAGCCATCGGCCACATAGGCCTGGGCGGCCGCCACATCCGGTTTCTCGACGAAGCGTTCGACCGCGAAGACGCCCTCCATAATCATCGGACCAGGCTGGATATAGCCATAGCCTGTAGCGGGGTTATCAGGCCGGATGCCGAAGGTGGCGATCAGTCCGGCGCGGGCGGCATCGGCGGCGACATCCGCGCTGGCACGGAACCCGGCGGCGTCCTTCACATGATGGTCTGCGGCCAGCATCAGCAAAACGGCCTGAGGATCAGACTGCTGAGCATAGGCCGCTGCGGCGGCGATGGCCGGTGCCGAATCGCGCGCCTGTGGCTCGACCAGGATTATGGGCTCGATGCCGAGTTCGGCGGACTGTTCTCTGACAAAATTTAGCAGGGCGGCACCGGTCACGATCAGGATCTTGCCCACACCATGCAGGCCCTCGACGCGCAACAGGGTTTCCTGAAAGCTGGAGCGGCCGCCCCAGAATTTGAGGAACTGCTTGG
>CAISYT010000073.1 GCA_903889785.1 uncultured Caulobacterales bacterium | reverse complement strand
AGCCTTGATGAGATTACGCAGCCGGTGCGTGACAGCCCGTATGGGCCGCGTGATTCTCCAGCTCATTGAGCTACGCAGGGCGGCGATCGCCGCCTCGCGCGCGGCAATCTGCGCATCAAGTTCTGCATTTTGCGCATCAAGCTCGCGTTGCCGTTCCTCCGCCGCGAGTAAGGCGGCCTCGCGGGCAGCATTCTCGGCCGCCAGGGCCTCACTCAGGTCCTGCTGAGCCGCCAATTGCCCGCTGAGTTCGACGGTCTGCGCTGAAGCGGCGCGCAATTCCTTGCGCAGTTGGCTGCCTTGGAGGCGTGCGGATTCGAGCCCTTCGCGGGCTCGCAGGGTGAGGGTGCGCGATGTCGCCAGTTCGCGCTTGAGGATTTCAATGCGCGCCGGCGCTGAATCCTCGTCCCGATGGTCGAAACCGTCCGGCGCCATCACTCCCTGCCTTCCCGCGAAAACATGGCTTTAGCGCAGCTCATGCGACGGCTCCAGGCGTCAGAGCGTCGAGATAGGCCGACAGGCTATCGGCGCCGCTGGCGAAGGGCCTTGGGAAACGCTGCCGCAGCTCAGCGCTATCGCGATAGTGTCGGCGGTGCTGCTTGGGAATGGGCCGGCCATCGGCATAGGTGCCGTGTGCCCACCACCCGGACGGCACGCCCTCCTGATGGCGCTCGATCTCGCGGCGATACCAGTTCCAGATTTCATAGACCGGAAAGTTATCGCGGGCGTAACGCCGGGTCATGGCTTCGCCCAAGACGCCCAACTTGGTGAAATGCCAGAATCGCAAAGGCGATCCGCCTGCGGTGATCGTACCGTCAAGCCCGATGGCCACAGGCCGCCGGCTAATATTCCAGCTGGCGACGTTAAAGCCCGGATCACGCAGGATCGATACACGATCGAACAGCACCGGAACCTGATCACACCAACGTTGGTCGGTGAACAGCCCCTGCGGAATATCGTCAAAACAGAAGTCCAGCAGACGCTGGGCCCACCAGGCCGCGAAGCGTGCGCCCTCGCAACCCAGGCGGATCGCGACAAAACCGAGATTGTATATTCCGGTGCGGAGGGCGGACATTTCATTGTCCAGCACGCCTGCCTCCTCCAGCTCCGGCGCCGCCAGGTGAGGGGTAAGGACGATATCGAAATTCTGCAACCGCGCGATAACCGCATCCAGCGGGGCGAACACAGCGGTATCGGGATCGAGATAGACGGCGATTTCCGCGCCGCCGGCAAAATCAGGATCGCGGCTCAGCCTATCTAGGAACGGTCCCTTCACAGCCGTGCACATCTCGACCACGTCATGCTGAAAGAGGAAGGACTCGTAGTCGGCGATCCCTAAATCCGTTGCCCAGACCACCCGGTCGAAGGGTTCGTTCGCAGGGTCAAAATCTGCCCCCGGCGGTGGCTCGTCGCTGATCAGGGCCACCAGCGTCCAGTCAGGGTGATGCCTGCGCAGGCTTTCGAACAACACCCGCGCGCGATCCAGGTAGGAAAAGGTGAAACTGCTCCAGCAAAGCACCGTCATGGAATTGCCCCGACGGTTAAATCGATGAAGTCCGCCGTCATTTGGCTGTAGTGAAGGTCGAACAGGGGCGGATTTCGCGCAGCGCGGGACAGGGCAATGATCTCGCCCGTTGCAAATAGTGCCGTCAGTTCGGGCTCACTGGAAATCACCTGCCCGCGCCCCGGCTGGGCCGCAAACCGGGCCACGGCCCCCGAATCGGCGAAGGCCACCACCGCCGCCCCGGCCGCAACGGCCTCATGGGCGGTGAAGCAGAATGTCTCCGGGCAGATCGACAAGATCAGGGCTACATCGACGCCGGCAGCCTCAACGGCCTGGACCATGGCATTCGTCATCTGATCCCCAATGTCATTGGGGGGATCGACCGCGATAAAGTCGATGGCTGGCGGTTCGTCGCCCTGCTTGCCCAGGTGTAGGAAGTGGTAGCGTGGATCGTCCGCGAACTGTGCCGCCAGGGCCGCGAAGATCGGCCATCCCTTGTGATTGGCCGGAAAGCCCAGGAATGCGACCCGCAGCGGGCCGTCGGGTGCCAGGACAGCCGTGCCGGAACGGGGGTTCATCACGGCGTGAGGGTGAACATGGACGGCCGCCGCAGGATAGGCGCTGGAGGCCAGCCAGAGGTCGAGCTGCGCTTGTGATGGGGCCAGCACCGTGACAGCGAACTGTTCGAAGAAGGCCATGTGGTCGGCCACTTGCACGCGCCGGCGCAGGCCATAAACGCAGATCGAACAGGCTTGGCTATCGATCGCAGGTGCCCCGCAGAACGCTACGTCATTTCGCAGCAGAGTATAGGAGGCGCAGAGGCTGGCCTGATCGTGCAGCCAGAGGAACCCGGCTGTTGCGCCAGCGCTGGCGAGCACCGTCGAGACTGACGGGATAGAGTGGCCGAGCAGGCTGTGAATAGCGAAGCCGAGGGTTTTAAAAGGCTGGGCCTTCTGCACCGCCAGGATCGCGGTGGCAATCTTTGAGGCCTCGAACAGACCGCACGTTTGGCCATCGATCACCACACCCATGACTGGATCGAGCGTCTCGAAATCTGACACCGGCGAGGGCACCGCCGGGTAAAGATGTAAATGCGACCATCCGCCCTCCACCAGGGCTGCCGCCTCGCGCTTGAGGCAAAGTTGCACCCCGCCAACGCTATCGACATAGGCATCGTGACTGACGGTTATAAAGAGACTCTGGCCCAGCAGAGCAAATGCCGCGGCTAAGCCCTCCATAGGCTCGCCCGCGATGTCGTGCGGACGGCCCGTTTCCAGCCGCGCTTCCAGGGTGGGCGCGTTTCTGAGGACGTCGTAGCGGAAGCCCAGATCTAGCCGAACAAGCCGGTTCTCGGCGCGGCCGAACGCCAGGTAGTGCAGAAGAGGATTGACCCCCGACCGCGCCACATCCTCGTTCAGATCTAGATAGGAGGCGATTGAGAACTTGCGCGACGGGTCGCGGTTCTCTCGCCAGCCGCCGGACAGAAAATGCTCCAGCGCATCCATGCCGGCCTCGGCCACGTCCGGATTGCGCGCCAGGTAGAATTCGGCGTCGAACGCCGTCGCCGCCAAGGCGCGGTCTTCATCCTTGACGTCGCTATCGTGCATTGGCTTTGAGCGCCTCGATCTGCGCCCGAAGGTCGGCGCGTTCGAGATCCAGCAATTGGCGGGTGTAAAGCAAGTCCGCGCGTGACTGATCGAGATCGCGGGTCAAGGGCGAGACCAGAGCGCCGAACCTGTCCTGCATGGCCTTCAGGGCCAGTGCGGCCGCGTCCATCGCCACATGACTTGGCGCGGCGTCGCGGGCGGCGGCCATCAGCCAGTCCAAAAGCGAGGCGGCGAGGGCACCGACCTGCGATGCGCCCAGGTCCATTTTCGCCTGATGATGGCGCAGTTCCGGCGTGAGAAAGGCGTCGATCGCGCGCGCGGCGGTATCATTAAACCCGGGCAGGGCGCGGCCATGGGCAATTTCAATGCGCGCCGCCTGTGTGCGCCAATCGGTGAGCAGGGCGTCGTACGACACGAACACCCGCGGCAAATCGCGGCTGTAGGCCTCGGCGGCCAGCATATAGGCGCACCAAAGCAGGATGGATTTCTCGCCCACAAAGCCATCGCGGGTTTGTAGCGACCGTGCCACGTCCAGCGGATGGCGCACCGGGATCACGCACAGCGGCGAGAGCCCCGCGCCCTCGAAGACTGGCCGCCAAAGTGGCATCAGCAACGCCAGCCGCGGGTCCTTCAGCAAGGGCGCGGACTCGAGGTCGAACTGTTCTGTCAGCAGTGTCGCCGCCTGCGCCCGCCAGGTTTCGTCGTCGGGCAGGGGACGATAGGGAAACCCAAAAGGATCATCCCAGGCCCCACCGGCGGCGCGCAGGCGCTCACTGTTGAACACAGCCACCCGCCAGGGCTCAAAATAGCCACGGGCATTCTGATCGTCAGCCGGAACCAGGTCTTTGGGCAGCCCACAGCCCGCCAAGGCCAGCAGGCGCGTGACCGCCGAGGTGCCCGAGCGGTGCATGCCCAGCACCAGATAGACCGGCTTCACCGTGCAACGCCCCCTCGACACGGCGAGCCTCGCTCGCCAGTTCCTGAGACCTGGTCTATAGCCTGACCCCTCTCCTGCCAAGTTTGAGTCCCGCTTGAGTAAGTTCACGCCCGTACTCTGCTACACAGCCCTGCCCTGGGAAGACCTTGGCAAGGCCGCAGCCGTGTTTGACGCCCTGCGCCGGTTTCACCCGGACTGGCGCTATGTGGCCGTGATCGAAGACACCGACCCGCCGGCCGAAAAAGACGCTGGGTTCGAAATTGTCGCCGGAGATCGGGTATCGTTTATGCACCAGGCCTGCCGCCAAGCCGCTGTCGGGATCGTGGTCCATATAGATTCGCACGCCGTTGTCACCGCAGCGCTCGATCCGCTACTGGCGCATCTGGAAGGTGCGGACATCCTGCTTTTGGCGCGCATGGATACGCCCTCGGCCGACCGTCAGGCCGTTATCGAACACGACCTGCAGATCGCCCGCAGCGGCACCTTCAACCTCGCCTTTCTGGCTGTGCGCACCACAGGGGCGGGACCGGCCCTTGCCGCTTGGTGGGCCGACCGGGTGGGGAACTATCCAGCCGATATCGCGCCCCCGGGTTACGCCGAGCAGCGTTGGCTCGACCTGGCACCGGGGCTGTTCGACGGCGTGACGATTGTCAGACAAGCGCCGATGGGGCTGGAATTGCCCCGCGACCGCTAGCGTCCACGGTCACCCCACGCTGGGGCCGCTAAGTCGTCTAAGCGAGCGCCTTCTCTGCGGCCGCTGCCGTCGCTTCGGCGGTGATCCCGAATTCCCCGTAGAGCCGCTCATAGGGCGCACTCGCGCCAAAGCCGGTCATGCCGACAAAGACGCCGTCCTCGCCAATGAACCGTTCCCAACCCAACTTCACCCCGGCCTCGACGGCCACCCGCACCTTGGCGTTGCCGATGGTCGAGGCGCGATAGGCTGCACTCTGCTTGTCAAACAGGTCCCAACACGGCGTCGAGACCACCCGGGTCGGCACACCCTTGGCCTGCAGCAGGTCGCGTGCCCCCATGGCGATGCCTAGTTCGGTGCCGGACGAGAAGATCGTCACCAGGGCCGCGCCGTTCGCCGCAGCGATCTCATAGGCCCCGCGCGCCGACAGGTTTTCCGCCGTCGGCACGCGCCGCGCCGCAGGCGTTTTCTGCCGCGACAGGGCCATCACCGAGGGGGCACTGACCGAATCCAACGCGATCTTCCAACATTCCGCCGCTTCCACCGCGTCGGCCGGACGCAGCACCAGCAAATTTGGCATGGCCCGCAGGGAGGCCAAATGTTCCACCGGTTGGTGCGTTGGGCCGTCTTCGCCCAGACCAATCGAGTCGTGGGTCATCACATGGATCACGCGCACGCCCATCAGCGCGCCTAGCCGGATCGCGGGGCGGCTGTAGTCGGCAAACGCCATGAAGGTGCCGCTGTACGGAATGATCCCGCCGTGCAGGGCCATACCGTTCATCGCTGCCGCCATGCCGAACTCGCGCACGCCATAGTGCACATAGCGGCCGGTATAGTCCGGGGCGTCGAAAGCCTTCATCCCCTTCACAAAGGTATTGTTCGATCCGGTGAGGTCGGCGCTGCCGCCGATCATTTCCGGGATGGCCGGTATCAGCTGGTCCAGTGCCGCGCCGGAATGCACGCGGGTGGCGTTGGCGACACCGGTCTTGGCAGCTTCTGCGATATAGGCGTCGATGCGGTCATAGGCACCGGCAGGCAGTTGACCCTTCATGGCGCGGGTGAAGTCTGCTGCATGGGGCGAGGTCTTCAGCTTGGCTTCCCACGCCTTACGGACCTTGGCGCCCCGGCGGCCGGCAGATTTCCAGGGCGCGGCAATTTCCGCCGGAATCTGGAATGGGCCGTGGGTCCAGCCCATGGCCTCGCGCGCGGCTTTGATCTCGTCGTCGAACAGGGTGTAGCCGTGGCTATGCGGGTCGCCTTCCTTTGGCCCGCCGCCCTTAGAGATCAGGGTCTTGCAGGCGATGAAGCTTGGCTTGGCCTGGCGCTTGGCCCAGCGCAGGGCAGCGGCGATCTGGTTGAAGTTATGGCCGTCGATGTGTTTCACTGCCCAGCCGGCGGCCTTGAACCGCGCCATCTGGTCGCCGGTCTCGGCGATTGTGGCCTGGCCGTCGATCGTGGTGTTGTTGTCGTCGAACAGCACGGTCAACTTGTTGAGCCTCAGCCGCCCAGCCAGGCTGATCGCCTCGTGGCTGACGCCTTCCATCAAGCAGCCGTCGCCGGCGATAACCCAGGTGTGGTGGTCGACCAGGTCGTCGCCGAACCGCGCCGCCAGGTGGCGTTCGGCCATGGCCATGCCGATGCTGGTGGCCAAGCCCTGACCCAGTGGGCCGGTCGTTGTCTCCACGCCCGGGGTGTGGCCGTATTCCGGATGGCCGGGGGTCAGCGACCCCCACTGACGGAAGTCCTCGATCTGCTTCATCGTCATGGCCTTAAAGCCGGTCAGTTGCAGCAGGGCATAGATCAGCATCGAGCCGTGCCCGGCCGATAGCACGAAACGGTCACGATCGGCCCAGTCAGGACAGCTGGCATCGTACTTCATCGCCTTGGTCCACAGCACGGTGGCGACATCGGCCATACCCATTGGCATGCCCTGGTGGCCGGACTTGGCTTTGTGCACGGCGTCTATCGACAGCACGCGGATAGCGTTGGCCATGGACTGGAGTTTGGCGGTCATCGTCGGCGTTCCTTGCGGACCAAGCCCGGGCCGTCGCATAGGGTGCAGCGCCGGGTCAAGACGTTCAACGCTGGACATCGCCTCGCGCCGGAACGACCTTGGCTGTCGAGGCGTTGCCGCCTCGAGCTTTTGAGGAGGAGCGCCGCGTCTCATGTCGCTACATCCTGTGATCCTTTGCGGCGGGTCGGGCACCCGTCTTTGGCCGTCTT
>CAISYT010000072.1 GCA_903889785.1 uncultured Caulobacterales bacterium | reverse complement strand
TGCACCATCGGCGACGGTAGCCTGATCGGCATGGGAGCGATCCTTCTGAGCCGCTGCGTCATCGGGAAGAACTGCCTGGTTGGTGCCGGGGCCTTGGTTACCGAGGACAAGGTTTTTCCCGACAACAGCCTGATTGTCGGCTCGCCGGCTCGGGTCATCCGCACCCTGACCGAAGCGGAAATCGCCAAGATGCAGCGTGGGGCACCTGGCTACGTCGCCAACTGGCGGCGGCACGCGGCCAATATCGCCCAAATCGAAGGCTAGATTTCGCACTCTGGGCGCGATAGGCACCGCGCCATGAGCGCAATCATTATCGACGGTAAAGCCTTCGCGACACGCCTGCGCGAGCAGGTAGCGCGAGATGTATCGGACCTAAAGTCCAAGGGCGTTACGCCAGGGCTGGCGGTCGTGCTGGTGGGTGAAGATGCCGCCAGCCAGGTCTATGTCCGCAACAAGGGCGAGCAGACCGAAGCGGCGGGCATGACATCGGTGACCCACCGTCTGCCAGCGGAGACCACGCAGGGAGAGTTGTTGGCCCTGGTGGCCAAGCTGAACGCCGACCCGGAAATCCATGGCATACTGGTTCAGTTTCCCGTGCCGGCGCATATGGATCAGGCCAGCATCGTCGCCGCCATCAGCCCGGATAAGGATGTTGATGGCCTGAATGTGATCAATGCCGGACGACTGGCCAGCGGCCTGCCGGCCCTGACCCCCTGCACGCCGCTGGGCTGCATGATGCTGCTGCACGACATGCTGGGCGATCTGGCCGGAAAACGCGCCGTGGTGGTGGGGCGTTCCAACCTGATGGGCAAGCCGATGGCTCAGCTGCTGCTGGCCGCCGACTGCACCGTGATCATCGCGCACTCCAAGAGCCGCGACCTGCCAGCGATCTGCCGCGAGGCTGATATTGTGGTGGCCGCCGCTGGCCGAGCCGAGATGGTGCGCGGCGACTGGATCAAGCCGGGTGCTGCGGTGATCGATGTTGGAATCAACCGTGTCCCGTCGCGCGATCCGGAAAAGGCGGCCTTCGGTGGCACGCGTCTGGTCGGGGATGTGGCGTTTGACGAGGCAGTCCAGGTCGCCGGATGGATCACACCTGTGCCTGGGGGCGTTGGTCCCATGACCATCGCCTGCCTCTTGGCCAATACCTTGACTGCCGCTAAGCGGATCAGCGGGATCGCCTAGCGCTACTGCGCGCGGACGGCCGGTTGATTGCGGCCTAGAGCCCTAACTCACCCGGTCAGACGCACTGACGCCCTGCTGCAGCGTTGGCGGGGCAACGGCATTAACTGCGCCAATGATTTGCGCCAGCACCTGGTTGGTGGCCCGATCATAGGCGGTGGTGATGGCGGAGACGCGGTCTTCGCTCGCCAAGGCCGTGGCGCTGAACACCTGGTCGCTGACCACGCTCCGGTCCAGAATGCGGGTAATCAGCGTGCGTACCTCGATCTTCACCGTCGGTGCCGATTTTGGGCCATTGAGATAGTCCGCCTCAAAGGTGCGCACATTCAGCTTGAGATCTAGCGCGGCCTTGCCGATCTCGCCGCGCGCGATCAGGCGGGCGGGCCCCGGATTGGCCTCGAAGGCGCGTTCCAGCGCGTCATCGAACAGCAGTGAGGCTGCGGATACCCAGCGCGATCCGGCGATATAGGCTACCTCGCCGCCGGGCGAGACGGTCATGATCTGGTCGCCAGCGGCGGCCTGGGGAAAGCCGGTCGGTGCCTTCAGCACCCGGAACGCACCCGCCGGTGATACCTTGCTGTCCGGCGCAGAGGCGGTGGCGGATGGCACCCCGAAGCGGTAGAGCTGCACAGGCTTTGTTGCAGGGAACAGGCTGACGCAGCCGGCCAGGGAAAGGACCAGCAGGGCTGCGGCCGATGCGCAGGCACCGATGGGCAGGGCTCGGCGGATCATGGCTTGACCTCCACTTGCTTAGCGGGCGCTTTGGAAATGATCCCCCGCGGGTCACGTTCGAACGCATTGGCCATGCGATCCAGCGAGGCGGCGGCATCCTGCAG
>CAISYT010000071.1 GCA_903889785.1 uncultured Caulobacterales bacterium | reverse complement strand
GTCTGATGGCGGAACAGCGGTAGGCCGCATTCACGGCAGCAGTAAATACCGGGTGATTTCTCGCCCAGAAGCCCGCCGCAAAACGGTGCCTCGGTGCCATGGTGCAGCAGCACGCGCTTTTCTTCGGTATTCAGCGAGGCCTCGAGGGCGGCGCGCTGGTCGTCACTTGGCGGTGTGAGGTCGAAGCCGGACGTCGATATCAGGGTCATGCCGATAACCTTCGGTGTTTGCAGGCTTGGACTAATACGCACTGGGCCTTAGTTTGTTGACAGAGAATTCTTCATGGAGCGCCGGATGTACGGCCGGATTGATTAGTCGGAACTTTTGCTGTCCTCCACGGGCCGGCTGGCGCGCATGCCTTTTCTAGTGGCAGCTATAGCTATACTGGTGCTGATCTCGATGTACGAGGCGGTGGTGCACACCACCCTGCGTTGGCTGACCGGCTAGTTCGTCTATCCGGCGGTGGTCTATGTCAGTGCCTGCTTGCTCTCAAAGCGCCTGCACGACCGAGGCCGGTCAGGCTGGTGGGCAGCGCCGATTATTGTGGCCGTCATCGCCGTCTGGCCGAGGCCAGAAGGCCTGTTCGACTTCCTGTTTCCCCTGCTGCTTTTCTGGGCGGTGGTTGAACTGGGCGTCATGAGCGGTGAGCAGGGCACCAACCGTTTTGGCCCTAATCCAACGCAGGCGACGGTCGCCGCGGCCTAGAGTGGGGCCGCCGCCTCGCATGTGGGCCCGAATATCTCTTCGAACGCGGCTTTGAGCGCCGCATCGGCCAAGACCAGGCTGCTGGATGCGCCCAGTGCGCTCAGGCTGGTAACCCCAAACTGTGGCTGGCCACAGGGCACGATACCGGCGAAATGGCCCAGGTTGGGGTCGACGTTCAAGCTTGCCCCGTGAAAACTAACCCAGCGCCGAAGCTTCACCCCAATGGCGGCGATCTTCTCGTCCGCCCCCGAATGGTCAACCCATACGCCGATGCGCCGCTCGCGGGGGCCGGCATCGACGCCCAGATCAGCCAGCGCCTTGATTAGCCACGCCTCCAGGGCGGCGACAAAGGCGCGCACGTCTCGGCCGCGCTGATTTAGGTCCAGCATCAGGTAACAGACCCTCTGGCCGGGCCCGTGATAGGTGAACTGCCCGCCACGCCCACTCGCGAAAACAGGCAGTGCGTCAGGATCCAGAAGATCGGACATTTTTGCTGATACGCCGGCCGTATAGAGCGATGGATGCTCCAGCAGCCAGACCAGCTCGCCGGCGGTGCCATCGGCAATCGCCTGGGCCCGCGATTCCATGGCGGCCACGGCCTCTAGGTAGGCAACGGGTTGCGATGATACCGCCCAGCCTGCCGCAATTGCGTCGGGGCGTTTCAGTTCGGGGCGGTCCATTAAGGATAAGGCAAGCATCGTGGTGCATTGTATGTCTTCAGGCTCGCTCTTGCGAGCCGTAAGGGGCATCCGTGAGCCAAGTCAATTCGGTCAATGTCGAAATCCAGGTGCTTCTGGGGCACTCGGTCCTGCCGATACAGCAACTTTTCGCATGGGCCGGGGTGCTGTGATTCCGCTCGACGCCAAGACCAGCGATGAAGTTTGGATTCTGGCCAACAACCATCCTGTCGCCCGCGGCGAAATTCAGATTCAGGACGATCGCATCACCATTGCCGTTAAGCGTTCAGCCGATGTGTTTGATTTCCTGGCTGGAGCTATATAAACGGTGCGTTCCCAAAAAAGGGCGCTGCTTTTCGGATAAAACGAGCCTTAAAATACAAGCCTGCCATGGTCGGGCTTTACCGCGCTTCACAAACCCAAAAGACCCTGCTACCCCGCTCCGATCACGGCGTGCGGTCGTGGCGGAATTGGTAGACGCGCAGCGTTGAGGTCGCTGTGGGGCAACCCGTGGAAGTTCGAGTCTTCTCGACCGCACCAGTGAACCTTTTGAATCGTCACACCAGGCAAATCATCCGGCTGTAAGCCATCATACAACGTCAGGGAGGGGGCATGACCCGGCAAACAGCCGACCTGACGGCGCGCTCGGAACCCGTGGTTCCCGAAGACCTCGAAGACCTAGCGCTGGGCGAGGACTACGCCCTCAAGCCCGAATATGTCGACATGGTGATCGACGCCGCTGATCGCGGCGACGGCGAGCGGCTGAAAGAGCTGATCGATGCGCTCCACCCGGCCGACGTGGCCGATCTGATGGGCTTTCTGACCGCTGATTACCGCGAAGAGCTGATCCCCCACATAGCGCCAGACGATCTGGCGGAAATCCTCTCTGAACTCGATACCAATCTGCGCGAGGAAATCCTCGACAGCCTGCCTGCCGCCTCGCTTGCCAAGGCGCTGGAAGATCTCGACACCGACGATGCCGTCGACCTGGTTGAGGATCTCGAGGACGATAAGCGCGCCGAGGTCATGGCTGCCATGCCCGAGGTGGAACGGGCCGCGATCGAAAGCTCACTCGCCTATGAGGAGGAGAGCGCCGGCCGCTTGATGCAGCGCGAGGTGCTGGCCGCACCGCAATTCTGGACGGTGGGCGATGCGCTCGACCATATCCGGGCTGATCCTGGTGCCCTGCCAGAACTGTTTTTCGATCTCTATGTGGTCGATCCCGGCTTCAAGCCGGTCGGTGCTTTGCCGATCAGTCAGCTGCTGCGCGCCGGACGCGAGGTTACCCTCTGGTCTTTGATGGAGCCGGTGACCGAAATCGCCGTCGATATGGACCAGGAAGAGGTCGCCTACATCTTCGACAAATATCACCTGATCAGCGCGCCCGTTATTGATCCGGGCGGGCGTCTGGTGGGCCAGATCACCGTCGACGATATCGTCGGCGTTATCCAGGAAGAGGCGCAGGAAGACATTCTGGCCCTTGCCGGCGTATCTGACGCCGGCCGCGACGCCAATGTTGGCGAGATCGTGCGCTCGCGCCTGCCCTGGCTGGTGCTGAACCTGGCCACTGAGGCCATAGCGGTCAGCGCGATCGCCATTTTTCAGGATCAGATAACCAAGCTGGTCGCCCTAGCGGTGCTCATGCCTATCGTCTCGTCCCTGGGGGGCAATGCTGGCACCCAGACCCTGGCTGTGGCGGTGCGGGCGCTATCCAACCGTGAGCTGACCTCGGCCAACGCCATGCGCATTATTTTTCGCGAAATGTGGGTGGGCCTGGCCAACGGCCTGTCCCTTGCTCTGGTGATGGGCGCCTGCGTGCTGGGGTTTTACCACAACTGGCGATTGGCCATCGTTATCGCCCTAGCCCTAGTCGTGAACATCTTCACAGCCGCCGTCGGCGGTATCCTGGCACCACTGGCCTTGGAGCGGATGGGACGCGACCCGGCTGTGTCGTCGTCGATTTTCGTGACATTCCTGACCGACTTCATGGGCTTTATCGCCGTGCTTACCCTGGCCGCGCTTATACTGCGCTGATCGTGGTCGATCCGGGGTTGGCCCCGGTCTTGCTTTGGACCACCCGCACCCTTGGGTCGTTGTTTCAATTTGGGTAAATGCCTATGAAGGCGCGTCTGCAGGTCTCGAAGAACGCCATCGAGCTGATCAAGCGGTTCGAAGGCTATCGCGCGAACGCCGCTCAGCTGGCGGACGGGCGGTGGACCATCGGCTATGGCCATACCTTGACGGCGCGCAAGGGCGCGTACGTCTCGGTCGAGGATGCCGCGGCCCTGCTGATGTACGACCTAATCGCGGTGGCTCATGCGGTCAACGAACATTGCTACACGCCGCTTAATCAGAACCAGTTCGACGCCCTGACGTCCCTGGCGTTCAACATTGGGGTGGAGAACTTCAAGCGCTCGGCCGTGCTGCGCCGGGTCAATGAAGGGGCCCTGATCCAGGCGGCCTGCGCTATGGATGTGTGGCGCAAGGCTGATTTCGCTGGTGAGCGGATCGTGATCGATGCCCTGGTGCGTCGGCGCTCGGCCGAAAAGAACTTGTTTCTCACCCCGCCGGAGGGCTGGGTGGCTGCCCCGTCGCCGATCTTGCTGCCAAAGGTCGATTACGACGCGTCCTACGCTGTGCCGCGCCAGGCACCCTCACCGGTCACGGCCTCGCTAGAGGGTGATCGTGCTGAGGCTCACCGCGATGGCACGCCCCTGCCAGTACCCGTGCCGCCCGAAGAGGATGCCGAGCCGACCGCCAGCGAGCGGGCCGCCGCCGCTGTCAGCGCTCAGCTGGAATCCCTCCTGCCCGAGGATGTCGCTCCGGTGTCCCAGTCTGAGGCATCGGTCGAGCCTCAACCCGACGTCGTGGATGAAACGCTGCTGTCCCCGCTGCCACTTGGCGAGACCGCTGCCCTCGACGTACCCCCGATCCCTGAAAGCCCGCTTGTCGAGCCTAGCCAAGCGGCGGAGCCGCTGACTCAGGCCCTGGACTGGCCGGCGCCCTTTCTGGCGCCCACGCCACAAGAGCAGGGGCAGATCGAAGCCCAGGTCCTGGCCGAGGAACAGCCCGCCGCCGTGCCAGAGGCCAATCCACCGCAGGATTTCCCGTTGGCCTCAGCGCCTGAAGTTCAGAGCGAGCCCGCACCGCTCGATGCGAGCAATGCGCTTTGGAATGCAGGCCTTGATGACGACCAAGACGTGGTGGCCAGTTTTGATGCCACCCGGCCGCGCGCCCGCAAGCCCCGCGCGGCCAAATCCGCGCGCCTGTTCATCCTGGCCTTTCTCAGCCTGATTTTCGTTGCAGGCGGGGTTTTCGGTGGGCTTAGCACTGCTTCTGACGCGTCCGGAACCTTAAGGACCGAACAGATCATCAGCTGGATCTTGTGCGTGGGTGGGGCTGTCGGCTTCGTGGTTGCCACCTACCGTCTTTTGCGCCTGCTGGACGCCCCGGAAAACTGAGCGGAATTTGGAAAATGCGCAGCGGATTTCCACACGCAAACCCCATTGAATCCATGGGTCCTGCCAGATCCAGCTCGAAAAACGGCTGAGGTCGCGCCTGACGAAGGCGTTTGATATCCATCATACCGGTGCAGTCTGCAAATTGGTGATAAGCCGATACAGGCGCTACTTGGTTACAAAAGGAAATGGCTATGGCAGGACCGAGCATCATCGCAACCCTGGCGGCAGCAGTACTCCAGGCGTTCGGCGCGCGCGGCACGACCGAGCAGCCCCGCTATCAGACGGTTGAGCGGATCGGGCCCGTAGAAATTCGCCAGTACGAGGGACGGATTGCGGCCGAGGCCTTGGTCGCCGGCGATGAAGCCTTTGCGCGAAGCGATGGTTTTCGCCTGATCGCCGGCTACATCTTTGGTGGAAACGCCGCCTCTGCCCAGATCGCCATGACGGCACCAGTGGCGCAGGCCACAGGCGGCGAGCAGATTGCCATGACCGCGCCTGTGGCCCAGCAGTCGTCCGCGGCCGGCTGGCGCATCCAGTTCTTCATGCCGGCCAAGTACGATCTAGCGACCCTGCCTAAGCCCAAGGACGCCAGGGTGAAGCTGGTTCAGTTGCCGCCACAGACCTTTGCCGTCCTGGCCTTTTCCGGCAGCCGCTCGTCGGCTGCGGTAACTTTGAAACAGAAACAGCTGTCTGATAAACTGAACCAAGCGTCCTGGACGTCTACGGGCGAGCCCCAGGCTTGGTTTTATGATCCGCCGTGGACCCTGCCGTTCATGCGCCTAAACGAGGTCGCGGTCGCCGTGGCGCGGCGGTAACGCCGATTTTGATGATCGATTTCGGCCGTGGATTGCGGTCGCGTGCCTAATTTGGGGCGCGACTTGATGTCGGGCTGGCCTAGCAAAACTCGGCTGCTAGGGGTCGCGGCTGTTCTTTGCGGCTGGCGCGGCGGCGTAGGGCCTGAACTGGACGATCGAGGGCATCGAGAGCCGAGATTGTTGCGGCATAACCAGCTTCTACCGCTGGATCATAGGCTTGCCAATCGCGGATATCGATGCCCTCCAGCTTGGGCGTGATCAGCACATCGGTGGCCTCGCGGGAGGCGGCCAGGTCTCGGCCGGTGCTCACGGTGGCGGCCCGCATCAACAGCCCCACGATCGGCGGCCCCGAGCGCCATTGGCCAGACAAGATCCATTTCCAGAAGCTGGGCGGGCGGAAGACGTCCTTGGCCGTGATGCTTCGGCCGCGAGTCACGTCTACGCCTACGATTGGTCCAAGCTGCATGGACCGCATGATGTCGGCTGGAAAATTCTTCATCACCGCTCCGTCGACCAGAACATTGGCCCCGTCCGTGACCGGCGGCAGCACCCCGGGCAGGGAGATCGAAGCCCGCAGAGCCCTTGCCAGCTGGCCGCGACGATGAAGCTGATAGACGCCGGTGGTCAGGTTGGACGAGACGCAAAAGAACGGCAGGGCCATGTCGCTGATGTCGATATCGTGGAAATGCTCCGCCAGGCGTTGGCGCACCTTCAAACCGTGGGTCATGGCGATCAGCGGAATGGCGATGTCATCAAGTGGACTGGTTTCGAAGAACGCCTTGCGGATTCTGGCCTCCATCTCCTCCTGGCCCCAGCCCAGCGCCAGGCCAGCACCGACCACAGCGCCCATGGAAGATCCGCCGACGAAATCGATTGGTATCTGCCGCTCCCGCAGTGCCCGGATCGCGCCAATATGGGCATAGGCTCGCGCGCCGCCTCCCGACAGGGTCAGCCCAACCGACTGCCCCGTAATCACCCGTGCGATGCGCTTGAGGTCGCCGGTGTCGCCGTCTGTAATCTGAAACACCCTGGCCGCGCCGCTAGCATCGATCCAGGCCGAAGTGCCGCTGCGGCGTGGTGCGTTTACGGGGTTAACCAGGATCAGGTCGACCAGATGCTGAGCCTGAAGCGGCTCGGAAGCATAGGCCTCGATAGACGTGGTCGGCGGCTTGCCAAAGCCGAGGCGGAACAAATG
>CAISYT010000070.1 GCA_903889785.1 uncultured Caulobacterales bacterium | reverse complement strand
GTCGGCAACATGTACACCCGCGAGTGGGGTAAGAAGGAACCGGGCCAGTTTACGACGGCGAACAACCGCGCCGCGGGCATCCCCGCCAATATTATCTCCAATAACGTCGAACTGGCTGGCTACACCCTTGGCGGCATCATCAACTCCGGTCCCCTCAAGGGCACGGCCTTTGGCCCCGGTGGTACGCCTTATCAGTTCCAGTACGGCCCGATCGTCGGTTCGACCGAAATGTATTCGCCCAATCAGGCCAACTACGGTCAGATTGAGTACCTGAACATGATGATCCAGTCTCCGTTCGAGCGGACCAGCGCCCTTGCGAAGCTGACCTACGAAATCAACGACAATCTGAAGTTCAGCGCCCACGTCGACTACGGCAGCCTGATGACGCACGCGACAACCATCACGGTGCGTCAGCCAACCAACTTCATCGTGTTGCGGACCAACCCGTTCCTGCCGGCGGCAACACTCAATGCGATGGTCGCCAACAACCTGCAGTCGGTCACCGTTTCGCGTATGAACATGGACGTTGGCCCGTTGACCTCCGGCAACCGGACTGAGACCCTCAACGGTAACGCCAAGCTGGAAGGCACCATCCACCTCGGTGGCGACTGGAAGTGGGATGCCTCGATCGGTAAGGGCAAGAGCTACTTCTTGTTCGACTTCAACAACACGCCGGCCGAACCCAGCCAGATGGCTTCCGCCTATGCGGTCGCTGGTCCTAATGGCACCGCAGTCTGCGGCCCTATAGCGACCAACCCGATGTTGAACAGCGTGAATACCGCCCAGAAGGCCACATATCTGGCCAACGTGCGCCCCGGCTGTGTGCCCTGGAATATTTTCGGGCCGGCCGGCAACCAGGACGCCATCACCTACTTCAACTCGCACAGCACCCAGGCGAACTTCTTCGACCAAGACAACGCTACGGCCAATATCTCCGGCGAGCCGTTTATGATGCCTGCTGGTCCGGTTTCAGTCGCCGCCGGCGCTGAATGGCGCAGCGACAAGGCACACGTGACGAGCACGCCTGACGGTATCAAAGGTATCCTAGTGAACTCCAACCCAGGTGCCTATGACGCCGCGACCAGCGTCAAGGAAGGCTACGTGGAAGTCGGCGTTCCTTTGCTCAAGGACGTGCCGTTCGCCAAGTCGTTGGATCTGAACGGGGCTATCCGTCGCACCGATTATTCGGTCTCCGGCCCGGTCACCACCTGGAAGATCGGTGCCACCTGGGAACCGAACGATTGGCTTCGTTTCCGTTATACCAAGTCGCTCGACATCCGCGCGCCGAACATCAATGAACTGTTCAACCCGGGCTCCGGTGGTGCCAGCAACGTCACCAACAAGGTGACCGGCATCGCGGGCTTCGTGTCGTCGCGCACTACAGGCAATCCCAACTTGGTGCCTGAAGAAGGCCAAACCGATACGGCCGGCGTTGTGTTCCAGCCGCACTGGGGCTTCACCAACGGCTTCCGCGCCTCCGTCGACTGGTACAATATCCAGATCAACGGCATTATCGCCACGGTCGGGGCCCAGGATGTGCTGGATCGCCTGCTGCTGGAAAAGCAAACCCAGTACGAACAGTTTGTGGTCCGTAGCAACGTTAGCCCGATTGGCTTCGACCAGGTGAACGGTATCCCGACCAACACCAACACGCTGATCGCCAGCGGCCTTGACATGGAATTCGCCTACCGCGTGCCGCTTGAGAACTTTGACGTTCCGGGCTCCCTGAACCTTCGTGCGCTTGGTACTTTCGCCAGCGATCTGCGGACTCTGACCCTAGCCCAAGGCGTTTTGAAGAATGACGTCGACAACGCCGGCACCTCGGTCCCGACCTGGTCCTGGAACGGTAACGTCAGCTATATTCTGGATAAGTGGAACTTCAGCCTGATCACCCGCTTCACCACGGGCGTCAAGTACAGCGCCATCTTGAAGGGCCCGGATGACCCGGACTACAATCCGGCCTCCGCATTTTCGATCAACCGTAACCAGTGGCCGAAGTCGCTGCTGTACAACACCAATATCAGCTACGACATCATCAACGATGGCGGCAAGAAGCTGACGGGCTACCTCTTGATCGACAATCTACTCGACAAGAAGCCCCCGATCGTGGCGATGAACATCATTTCGGGTGGCAACCCGTATGACATCATCGGGCGTCGCTTCAAGTTCGGCCTGCGGTTCGCCTTCTAGGCGGAAGATGGGGCCCTAGGTTCCGGCTTTGCTGGGTCTGGGGCGTCCTTCTAGAAACGATTCAATGGCGGGTCGCACCTTGTGTGCGGCCCGTCTTTGTTTGGAGCAGAGAGCATGAAACGCCAGGGTGCATCGATCAGCCATGCGAATGACGCCCCATTCGTCGAGGGATTGCGCGACTTCTTCGCCTATCGCGATCTAGGAATTGCCGAGGCTACCGGCGGTACCGCTGTGGTCCACGTGATCCGAGCCAGCGGCGCGAGTGATAAGGCGCAGGCCTGGCACTGCCACGACACGCAATTTCAGATGGTTTACGTACTGAAGGGCTGGGTCGATTTCGAATATGAGGGCCAAGGGCGGGTACGGTTGAGCACCGGCTCTAGCGTCTATCAACCGCCAAACATCCGGCACCGTGAACTGGCCCACAGCGACGATCTGGAAATGCTCGAGGTCGTCACCCCCGCTAAATTCGCCACCGTTGAGGATCAATGACCCCCGCAGATCTATCCCAGCTTTCGGCCTCGCAGGCCGCCGCCGTCCTGCGCTCGGGTGACCTCACGGTTGAACGCCTGGCCATGGCCTGCCTTGACCGCATCGAGGCCCGCGACGCCGATATCCGGGCCTGGGCCTATCTTGACCGGGACCTGGTGCTGGCCAGCGCTCGCGCGCTGGACGGTTCATCTTCGCGGGGTCCGCTGCATGGCCTTCCTGTTGGCATAAAAGACATCATGCAGACGGCAGACATGCCGACCCAGTACAATTCCTCCCTATACAAAGGGCATTTCCCAACCGTTGATGCCGCATGCGTAAGCCTGTTGCGCTCAGCCGGAGCGCTGATTTTCGGCAAGACCGACACCGTGGAATTCGCCGCGACCGGTCGGCGCGCCGCGACCCGCAATCCGCATGATCTGACCCACGGTCCGGGCGGTTCATCCAGTGGCTCGGCCGCCGCTGTCGCTGATTTCCAGGTTCCGCTGTCGCTTGGCACCCAGACGGCCGGCTCCATGGTCCGGCCGGCCTCGTTTTGCGGGGTATGGGCTATGAAACCGACGTGGGGTCTGATCAATCGCGAAGGCTCCAAGATCTATTCCAACACCTTGGACACCATTGGCTGGTTCGCGCGCAGCGCCGACGACCTCATGCTGCTGCAGGATGTCTATGACGCGGATATGGGCGATTACCCCGTCCTGCCACTAAGCGGGGCTCGCATCGCTTTCTGTCAGACCCCGGCATGGTCCAAGGCAACGGAGGCCACTTGCACTGCCCTGGCTGCGGCCGCCGATGGATTGCGCAAGGCGGGCGCTATCGTCACCGACTTGAAACTGCCATCCGAGTTCGACGCCCTGCCGGACCAGCAGACCCTCATAATGCGTGCCGAGGGCCGTGCCGCCTTTTTGGCTGACGCCCGCGCCCATCCTGGTCAGCTGGAGCCCAGGCTCCAGGAGATGGTCGACAACACCGATGGCCACACCCGTGCTGGCCTATTGGCCGCCTATGACGATGCCGCCTTGCGTCGGTCGCAGTTCGACGCCATCGCGGCCGGGTTCGATGCTGTCATCGCGCCCAGTGCCCCGGGCGAGGCCCCGCTGGGGCTCGAAGATGTCGGTGACCCCGTGTTCAACGGTATGTGGACCCTATTGCACGTGCCAACCGTCAATGTGCCGGCCTTCACTGGACCGCAGGGGCTGCCCGTCGGGATCACCGTGATCGGGCCTCGTTTTGCAGATCGAAAAGCCTTGGCTGCAGCCAAGGCGGTAGGGACCGCGCTGGGTCTATAGCCTGCAGAAATTGGCGGCCACAGTCAGGGTCAGGGTGCGTGGCCGCAACGGGGTCGTCTGGCGCGCGGTGCGCAGGAGGCCCTCGCGGCCAATCCGAACGGGCTTTGGCGGCACCTGCCCGCCCTGGTCGCGAAACGGCCGATAAGGGCCGCCGGGCTGAGGCGCTAAAGTAGACCGGGTCTTAGGCTTTGGATGCCGTGGACGAAGCTGCCACGCTGGCGGCGGTCTGCCCAAACAGGATCTGCCGCGACTGGGCGTCTGTGATGGTCGGCACGACATTGATTTCGTCGACGATCTCATAGGCTCGGATCACCGCTCGCCGGGCCGACAAGGTGTCATACCAGCGCTTGATCTCGGCAAAGTCGTTGAGGTCCTGGCGGTGCCGCTCGTGCCGCTGGATCCAGGGATAGATCGCGATGTCCGCTATCGAATAGTCTCCGGCCATGAATGCGCGCCCGTGCAGACGGCGGTCGAGCACGCCGTAGAGGCGGTTGCACTCATTGACGTAGCGGTTGATGGCGTAAGGAATTTGCTCAGCGGAATAGCCGACGAAATGGTGCGCCTGGCCGGCCATGGGCCCCAGTCCCCCCATCTGCCAATACAGCCATTGCAGTACCTCATAGCGGCCCCTCCCGCTCGCGGGCAGCAAACGATGGGTCTTGTCCGCCAGATATTCCAGGATGGCCCCGGACTCGAACATCGTCAGCGGCGCTCCGCCATCAGCCGGGTCATGGTCGACGATGGCCGGGATGCGGTTGTTGGGGGCGATAGCCAGAAACTCCGGCTTGAACTGGTCGCCTTGAGAAATATTCACCGGCACGATGCGGTAGGGCAGGTCTAATTCTTCCAGCGCGATGGTGATCTTGTGGCCGTTGGGCGTGGTCCAGTAGTGCAGGTCAATCATGGCGCAGTAATTCAGCCTAGGGTCAGCAGTTGGGGTAAGCCGACCAAAGATGTGATCTCGAAGTCCGGGGCACCAGGGAGACGTTCGCGTCTCAGGCCATATCGATTGCACCACACAACCTTCATCCCGAATGCGGATGCCGCATAGGCATCCCAGCCGTTCGACGACACGAAGGCGATCTGTTCGGCCGGCAGACCGAAATGATCCACGGCGAGCTGGTAGACGCTGGGGTGGGTCTTGAAGACGCCAGCCTGTTCCACTGACAGCCTGGCGTCGATCAGCATTTCAAGCCCGTTGCCGCGCACGAGGCTTTCGATCATCGCCGCTTCGCCATTGGACAGAATGCCGGTGGCGAAGCCGAGCCGTTTCAGTTCCTTCAGGGTCTCAGCCACCTCGGGAAAGGCTGTAAGGCGCAGATAGAGTCCCATCAGCCGATCGCGCAGGGCCGGATCGTCAATGCCCAGCGTCTCCAGAGCGAAATCGAGCGCCTCGCCGGTCACTTGCCAGAAGCCCGCATGCAGACCCTGCAGGCTGCGAAGCCAAGTGTATTGCAACTGTTTGTCACGCCACAGCGCAGTCAACGCTGAGACCTGATCGCCCAGCACATCGCGGCACGATGCCGCTGCAGAAGCGAAATCGAACAGCGTGCCATAGGCGTCGAACACGCAGGCGCGCACGGGGAGGCGCGTGTGTGTCATGGCGTCAGTCCGGCTTGCACCTGTGGCCCCGAGGCATTTTTTAGCCGCTGGATTATGCCCGCACCGCCTCTAGGATCGAGACGTAGTTGGCCACCGCCGACCCGCCCATGTTGTACACCGCGCCGACGTCGGCTTTCGGCAGTTGCAGGGCCCCGGCCTGGCCGGTGAGTTGCATGGCCGCCATCACATGCATGGAGACGCCGGTCGCGCCCACGGGATGGCCCTTGGCCTTAAGTCCGCCTGATCGGTTGACGGGTAGTTTGCCATCGGCACCAACCCAGCCTTCCAAAATTGCCCGCGCGCCCTGGCCCGGTGCAGCCAGGCCCATGGTCTCGTATTCGATCAGTTCTGCGATGGTGAAACAGTCATGGGTCTCGACGAACGAAAGGTCAGCGAGGGTGAGGCCCGCCTCAGCATAGGCCTTCGCCCAGGCGTGTTCGCCGGCCTCGAACCGGGTCGGATCGCGCAGGGACATCGGCAACAGATCATTGGCATGGGCCGAGGCGCGGAACCGTACCGCCTTGGTCAAGGCGGCGGCGGTGTCAGCATCGACCAGCACCAGGGCAGCGGCACCGTCGGAGACGGGTGAGCAGTCGGTTCGTTTGAGCGGCCCGGCGACAAACGGATTCTTTTCGCTCTCGGTACGGCAGAACGCAAAGCCCAGATCCTTACGCAGCTGCGCCAGCTTGTTGTCGACCCCATTGCGGTGGTTCTTGGCGGCGATCGCGGCCAGGGCGTCGGACTGGTCGCCATACCGCTGGAAATACTGCTGCGCGATCCGGCCGAACACGCCGGCGAACCCGCCCGGAATGTCGCCCTCCTGCTTGAGGTAGCTGGCCCCCAACAGATTCTCGCCGACCTGGGGCCCTGGCGTGTCGGTCATCTTTTCGACCCCGATCACCAGGGCGGCGCGACCGCGGCCGGCCCGGATGAAATCCATCGCCTGATAGATCGCCGCTGAGCCGGAGGCACAGGCGTTTTCGCAGCGAACCGCCGGCTTAAAACGCAGGTCTGGAACCGCCTGCATCGGTAAGGAGGATGGGAAGCGCTGTTCCGAAAATCCGCCGTTGAACTGTCCTACAAACACGCCGTCGATTGCGGCGGGTTCGATCCCGGCGTCGGCAATGGCGGCACCGGCGACGTCGCTGATCAGGCTCTCAACATCGCTGCCTTCCAGCTTGCCAAACGGCGTGTGCGCCCAGCCGACGATGCTGATGTCCATGGTGGGTCCTCCGACGTTATGATGCAGTTTACAACGAATGAAGCGGCCACGACCATGGCCCAATCCACTGTGAGGAATGATCCATGACGGCCTATATCCTGGCCACTCTCGACATCCACGACCTGCAGAAATTTGCGCGATATCGTGAATTGGTGGTGCCACAGATCCAGCGGTTTGACGGCTTGACGATCGTCAATACCGAGGATCTCACGGTCCGTGAGGGCAGGCCCGCGCGGCGGCGCGTGATCTTAGTGCGGTTTCCAACGGCGGCCCTGGCCAACGCCTTTCTCGATGCCAAGGCCTACCAGCCTCTGCTCAAACTTCGCCTGGAGGCGGCGACGGGCGAGGTGGTGATCGTCGAGTCCTAGATGTGAGCCTTCACAGATCGCCGGCGGTCTCCCCCGTAAATCCGCCGGAAAGGATGGCGAGCCTGTAGGGACGGCATGGATAGCGCCACGAACGTCTGGAACGGCCGTAGCGCCAATCACCACCAACGCGCTGTTGCGGGGCCGCATCTGCTACGGGTCCGACGCCGAAATCTCCATCGACTGCGCGATCCGCAACATTAACGCCCAAGGTGCCCTGTTGGTGGTCCCCGGCGAGCAGCCCCTGCCGACCAATTTTACCCTGATCCACGTCACAGAAGGTACCTCCTTCGACAGTCATGTGATCTGGCGTCACGGCGCCTATGTCCGCGTAACCATCGGCGACCGGCACGATCTTCAGGGTCCGATAGACGCGTGACTGCGCACTTTGCGCAATATTTGGGTTGCCCTGGCCCCGCGCTAGTTCCGCCTTGGGCTAACGATCAGACTGGAAAAAGCTCTCTAAACAAAAGTGGCGCGCCAATATTTTCAAATGAGTTAGCCGCCAGAGGGGCTGGGCTTCTGTCCCAGAATTCACCATTGGGAAGCGCGTGGAAAGCAGCGCGACAAAATTGCCGCTGGAGGCAGTCGCCCTTCTCCCTCACCC
>CAISYT010000069.1 GCA_903889785.1 uncultured Caulobacterales bacterium | reverse complement strand
CGTCATAGACGAACTTGATCTTCTCGGTTCCCGAGCCTTGCAGCACGATCTCCCGCGCCGCCGAGTCCAGATCGCGCCAGGGCTTGTCCATCGAGAAGCCGAAGTGGCCGCTCAGCGCCTGTAGGGTCTGGGTGTAAAGCGGCGAGGGGCCGCGTGCCCAGGGAGCAATCGCGCCCTTGTGTAGGCTTTTGTCCTTGTCGGGCACGACCTTGTCGACGTCAAACTTGAGCTTCAGGCCTAGACCGTCGCAGGCCGGGCAGGCTCCGGCCGGGTTGTTGAATGAGAAAAGCCGCGGCTCGATTTCGCTGATGGTGAAACCACTGACCGGGCAGGCGAAGCGCTCAGAAAACAGCAACTGGCGCGGTGGCTCGCCCTCAGGTGCGCTGGCCCATTCCGCCACTGCCAGACCGTCGGCGAGGCGGAGGGCGGTCTCAAGGCTCTCGGCGTAGCGCGCCTCCATACCGGCTTTTGTCACCAGCCGGTCGACCACCACGTCGATGTCATGCTTGTACTTCTTGTCGAGGACCGGAGCGTCTTCGATCGGATAGTAGGCCCCGTCGACTTTCAGGCGCTGAAACCCAGCCTTTTGCCATTCAGCGATTTCCTTGCGGTACTCGCCCTTGCGGTCGCTCACCACGGGGGCGAGCAGATAGAGCCGCTCGCCGTCGGGCAGGGCGGTCAGCTTGTCGACCATCTGGCTGACGGTCTGGCTCTCAATGGGCAGGCCCGTGGTGGGCGAGTGCGGCACGCCCACCCGCGCCCAAAGCAGGCGCATGTAATCGTGGATCTCGGTCACCGTGCCGACGGTGGAGCGCGGGTTCTTGCTGGTTGTCTTCTGTTCGATGGAAATGGCTGGCGACAGGCCGTCGATCAGATCGACGTCCGGCTTGCCCATGAGTTCCAGGAATTGACGCGCATAGGCCGAAAGGCTTTCGACATAGCGCCGCTGACCTTCCGCGTAGATGGTGTCGAAGGCGAGCGAGCTCTTGCCCGACCCCGATAGGCCAGTGATCACCACCAGCTCCCCGCGCGGTATATCGACGCTGACGTCCTTGAGATTGTGCTCGCGGGCACCACGCACGCGGATGAAGGCTTTTTCGGTCATCTGGGCTCGAAACGGCGGGAGGAGGTCGGCCCAGAGATATAGGGCTCAGGCTCGCCACTGCATCTAGTACAGATAAACAACGGGTGCCACATGATGCCCCGTCACCGCAAAACGGCCTTGCGGGCGCTGACGACGCCAGGTGTACGTCGTCAGAACATTTGAGACAGGCGGGGTTCGGATTTAGCGGAGAGTTGGCCTCATCCGTGGTTGATATTTAGGCGACGATTTTGCGGTGCTGCAAGCGCCGATGTTCGATGGTCTGCTGCGCATAGCGCCACACACCCCATCACTACCGGCTGTCCCTACCCCTAGTCTGACGCGCTAGCGGACTGATCCTCAGGGGCTCGCCGCTGGCGACAGCGGCGGCGGTCCGCTCCATCAGATCATCCAGCATCAGGTCGCGCTCTCAGATGGCCTCCTACAGCCGTGCCCGTGTCGGTTGCGCGTGTACTTGGACATCGTGCGTAGCCGCTCCTGCACCTTCTGTGCGCGCGGGTGGCTTAAGTCTGCCCTCGCTGTGGCGAGCTAGCCGACGAACGCGCGTTCCAGCACGAAGTCGCCCGGCTCTGCGTTAGAGCCTTCCTTCATGCCATGGGTTTCCAGCAGGGCTGCGGTGTCCTTGATCATGGCCATGGAGCCGCACAGCATCACGCGGTCATAGCGGGCATCAAACTGGCTGGCCTCTATACCCAAATCGCGGAAGATCTGGCCGTTTTCGATCAGGGTGGTGATCCGTCCCTGGCGTTCGAATGCCTCGCGGGTAACGCTGGGATAGTAGACCAGCTGATCGCGCGCCTGGTCACCCACCAGCGGATCGTCAAAAATATCCTTGGTGAACAGGTCGCGGTAGGCCAGCTCGGCTACCTCACGCACGCCGTGGCAAACGACGATTTTCTCATAGGCGCTATAGGCATCAGGATCGCGGGCGACGCTGAGCCAGGGTGCCAGGCCTGTGCCGGTGCCGATCAGGAACAGACGCTTGCCCGGGGTCAGGGCGTCGAGCACCAGGGTGCCGGTGGGCTTCTTGCCCAAGAGCACCTGGTCACCTGGCTTAATCTTCTGGAGTCGTGAGGTCAGCGGGCCCTCGGCCACTTTGATCGAGTAGAACTCCAGCTCTTCGGCAAAGCTGGGGCTGGCCACCGAATAGGCGCGCAGGATCGACTTGCCGCCGCCCTCGCCGGGCAGGCCGATCATTACGAATTCGCCCGAGCGGAAGCGGAAGCTGGCCGGACGCGTGATGCCGAAGCTGAACAGGAACGGTGTCCAATGCTTGACCCAAAGCACGGTCTCGATCTGGTTCGAGCCGGCCTGTTCGGGCGAAATCAGCACGGGAGCGGTAGTAGCGGCCGTCATCGGCGGGGTTCCTCGAGCGCGTGGCAGAGAATTTTCAGTCATACGCGCGTCAAAACAGAAATGGAGGCCGCCTATAGCCCAGAGCCTCCGGGTTCGCTACCGCCCGCGCCCTGCACTGGCGTTGAGGAAATCTATCGGCCACCGCCGATGGCTTGGGTTGCACCGACAGCCTTCGACAGGGTATCGACAGCCACGCACGACCGCTGGATTGAGCCATGACCTATATCGTCAACGACGAATGCATCCGCTGCAAGCACATGGACTGTGTGGAAGTGTGCCCGGTCGATTGCTTCTACGAAGGCGAGAACATGCTCGTCATTCACCCGGAAGAATGCATCGACTGCGGCGTCTGTGAGCCGGAATGCCCTGTCGACGCCATCAAGCCCGATAGCGATTCCGGAGCCGAGAAGTGGTTGGCGCTCAACGCAGACTATTCGAAGGTATGGCCTAATATTACCGTCAAGCGCGATGCACCGGCTGACGCGGCAGAGTGGTTCGGCAAGCCAAACAAGTTCGAAGAACAGTTCTCACCCAAGCCCGGCAAGGGTGACTAGGGCAGGCTCATTTGGCGCGCCGCCGTTTTCTTCTAGCGGCCCGCGCACTCTTCAGTTTGCACCTCAGTTTAGGGGGCCGTGATCGCTCCGCGCGACACCCGTTGTACGCCATAGCTGTTTTGCTATAAGCGCTCCCGTGGGGTGGACGGACTAAAAGGGCGGTTGCACGCAATGTCGGTGGCGAGTGCCAATACGGACGAAGCCGATTACAAGCCTTCGGACGACGAGACGTTCATGAATCCGCGGCAGCTTGGTTACTTCAAGCAGAAGCTGCTGGATTGGAAAGATGAGATTCTGCGGGAATCTCGCGAAACGGTAAGCCACCTTCAGAAAGAAACCGAAAATCATCCGGATCTAGCTGATCGGGCCTCGTCTGAGACGGATCGCTCGCTTGAGCTGCGCACCCGCGATCGCCAACGCAAGCTGATCTCTAAAATCGATGAGGCCCTGCGCCGTGTCGATGACGGCTCCTACGGCTACTGCGAAGAGACCGGTGAGCCGATTGGCCTGGCTCGATTGGATGCGCGTCCTATCGCGATCTTGAGCCTTGAAGCCCAGGAACGCCACGAGCGCCGTGAGCGCGTTCACCGCGATGATTAATTGTCCGGGACCCAAATCCCGACGATCCGCAGGACGACGAATGTCGACCTACTGGCGCTGCATCGTCTGATCGAAAGCGCTTATCGTGGTGAAAGCGCGCAGGGTGGCTGGACGCACGAGGCCAACCTTCTGTTCGAGCCGCGTACAAAGCCAAAAGAGCTGATGGATTTAATTTCCGGGCCGGCCCAGGCGATGCTTGTGGCCCCGTCGTCGGTCGGTTTGGCGGGGTGCGTGCATGTGTCCTATCTCGGCAGCGGTGTGGCCTATCTCAGTCTGCTTGCCGTCTCGCCGGCGCGTCAGACGGGCGGACTTGGCAAGGCCTTGATGGCGGCGGCGAAAAACCTGGCAGTGGAGCGCTTTGGTGCGCGCAGAATGCAATTGAGCGTCATCGATCGGCGGGTCGAGTTAATCGCCTACTATCAGAGGCGCGGTTACGTCCTGACCGGCGAGACGCGGCCGTTTCCCGTCTTGGTCGAGCCGGCGCTAAGTTTAGCCGTGATGGAGAAGGCGCTCTAGCCTTTTTGCACGCCAGCCGATGCCGGTTCAGCCCAGATCGACCGGGCTTGGTTCGGGTTGGTCTGCATGGGCCATGGCCAAGATGGCCGGAACCACCTGCTCGGCAAGATCCACTGATCGCCAAGCGTTTGAAAAATCGGCCGGGGTGAAACCCGCTGCCACCGTATGGTCGAAGAGGGCGAAAAGCGGTTCGTAGAAGCCGTTTTGGTTCAGGAACACGATCGGCTTGCGGTGCAGGTCCAGGCGCCGCCAGCTCAAGAGCTCGACAATTTCCTCCAGGGTGCCGATGCCGCCGGGGAGCACCATGAAACTGTCGGACTGTTGGAACATCATCATCTTGCGCTCGTGCATGTTGCTCACGATCACGGTCTCGACATCTTCGAACGGTTGCTCACGGCCCTTGAGGAAATTGGGGATAATGCCCAGCACCTTGCCACCCTGGGTGTGGGCACCGCGCGCGGCCGCGCCCATCAGGCCGAGGCCGCCGCCGCCGTAGATGAATTTTAGCCCGGCCCTGGCGATGGCCTCGCCAACATAGGTGGCCGTATCCAGAAAGGTGCGGTCGACGTCGTTCGACGAGCCGCAATAGACGCAGACCGAGGTGACCTGCCGAGCCGATTGCGGCATCACATCTCCACAGGAAAACGTCGCGCATCCTGGAACAATTGGCGACTTACTGGAACTCAAAAATCAACGCGCGCTTGCGGGTGCGCCGTCGAAGGGCGATCTAGCATCATCGGCATGCGGACGAGGAATGCAAGTGGCGTGGTTTAGGGTGGTAAGTCTAGCAGGGGTCGTACTCGCATTCGCAGCGGCTGGCTGCGGGCGTGACTCCGTCTTTCGTAATCCGGTCAATGCCCAGGCTGCTGAGGGCAAGGCTGAAGCCGCCTACCTCGCTCCGCCGGGCGTTACGGCCGCACAGCGTGTTGCCGGTAAGTCGATCACCTTGATGGGCCAGGCGGATGCGGGTGCACGCGTGCGGCTGGGCGCGCCGACGGGTGACGCGCTTTTCGCCGTGGCTGACGCCAAGGGCACCTGGTCCATTGATTTGCCCGACAGCGGCGAGGTGCAGCTCTATGGTCTATCGATGATAGTGGCGGGGCGCACGGTGCAGTCGGAAGGCTATGTCGCCGTCTTGCCGGGCGGGCAGGTTGTGCGCCTGAGGGCGGGTGCTGGGGCAGTTTCCTTGGCCGGCGGCGGTGGGCGGTTGCGTATTCTAGCCGTGGACTACGACCGCGATGGCGGCGCGATGATCTCGGGCCGTGCCTCGCCCGGGGCCAACCTTGTGCTGCGCGTTGATGGCCTAGAGGCTCAGGGTCAGGCCGACGCCCAGGGCCGCTATTCCATTGCGGCCAGCCAACCCCTGTCGGCACAGTCCCACCAGATTCTTGTCGGTGGCGACGGCGAGGCCACTGCAACCATCGACGCCGCCAAGGCCTTGCCGCTGGATGCGGCACCCATGCGCGCCCTGCGCATGGCGCTGGGATGGCGCATCGACTGGGTCACGCCGGGCGGCGGGGTGCAGACCAGTTTGCTTCTTTCGTCATGAGAGCCGGTATTTTGACGCGCGAATCCGGCGGCGCCAAAGCTGCCCAGTCCGGTGACGCTGCCATGCCCAAGGTCAATCGCACAGCCGCGCTGGGCCAGTTGTGGAGTCTGGTGCTGCGCTCGGGTGCCCCGCAGCTGAAGGCCCGGCTCGGCCTAGCCCTCAGCCTGACGTTTGCTGGCAAGGCGCTGGGCGTCACCGCGCCCCTGCTGCTGGGTGCTGCGGTCAATAAGGTGGCGCAGGGGCAGAACGCGCCGGCTCAGGTCACCATCGTCTTTGCAGGCCTGGCCATCGGCTGGACCGCCGTGCGGTTCTTCTCCAGCGCCGCCCCGCAGATGCGTGATCTGGTGTTCGCGCCCGTCGGCCAGGCCGCCCAGAACCGTGCCGCCAGCGACGCCTTTACGCATGCGATGTCGCTGTCGCTGGATTTCCACCAGGGCAAGCGCACCGGATCGCTGGCGCGGGTGATCGACCGGGGCTCGCGCGCCGTGGAGGTGCTGCTCGAAACCCTGGTGTTCAACCTGGCCCCGACCTTCGTCGAGCTGATCCTGGCCGCTGCTGTTCTGACCCACGCCTACGACTGGCGCTTCGCGCTTACCGCCGTGGCCACGGTGCTGATCTATGCCTTTGCCACCTATAAGCTTTCAGTCTGGCGCCTGGAATTCCGCCGCGCCATGAACGAGGCGGATAATGAGGCGGCGGGCCAGGTGGTTGATGCCCTGCTGAACTATGAGACCGTGCGCTCCTTCGGAGCGGAGGACCGGACCGTTGCCGGCTATCAGCAGGCCCTGGGTCGCTATGGCGTGCTCAGCGTTCGCTCGGCCAATTCCATGACCCTGATGAATATCATCCAGTCGGCAATCCTCAGTCTTGGCCTTGGCGGGATAGCGGTGCTGGCCGGTTCGGCGGCGGCGACGGGCAAGATCGGGCCGGGCGACGTGACCGCCTCGATCCTGATCATGGTCAATCTTTACCAGCCGCTACAGTTCCTTGGTTTCGCCTATCGTGGTTCTCGCCAGGCCTTTATCGACATGGAGAACATGCTGGAGCTACGCCGGGCCCACCCAGACCTGGTTGAAGCGGAGCATCCGGTTGCCCTACCGCCGTTCCAGGCTGAGGCCGCGGGCGAGGTGGTGTTTGAAAATGTCTCCTACCGGCACACGGCACGCTCAGAAGGTCTGATCGACGTCAGCTTTACGGCTAAGGCGGGTAAGACCACGGCCATCGTTGGCCCATCGGGGGCAGGCAAGACCACGCTGATCCGGCTGGCGCTGCGGTTAATCGATCCGCAGTCTGGTGCCGTTACGCTCGATGGTGTCGACCTGCGTTCCTTGAGCCTTAAGGACCTGCGCAAGGCGGTCGCGCTGGTGCCGCAGGATGTGGCCCTATTCAACGATAGTGTGCAGGCCAATATCGCCTTCGGAAACCCCGACGCCGATGAGGCGCAGGTGATGGCTGCCGCCGAAGCTGCCGAGTTGGGCAGTTTCATTGCCGGCCTGCCCGAGGGCATGGAAACCCGCGTGGGAGAGCGTGGCCTCAAGCTCTCTGGAGGCGAGCGCCAGCGGGTGGGCGTAGCCCGCGCCCTCTTGGCCAATCCCCGCGTGCTGGTGCTGGATGAGGCGACCAGTGCCCTGGATAGCAAGACGGAAGCCGCCATCCAGACCGCCCTGCGACGCGCCCGTGCCGGCCGCACAACCCTGGTGGTGGCGCATCGACTGTCCACCATTGCCGACGCCAATGAAATCCTGGTGATCAAACGCGGCCGGATTGTCGAGCGTGGCGACCATGCCGCCCTGCTGGCCGCCAACGGCGACTATGCCGCGCTGTGGCGGCGGCAGACGCGCGGAACCTCGATCGGAGTCGCAGAATGAAGGCCGCTGTCTTTGGCCAGCCACCGCTAAGGCTGGTGGCTGGAAGCGGGACCCAGTTTTCGCCCCTGAGTCCCGGTGCGCAGGCACTGGAGGCCTGTACGCCCGCGTCCTTGGATGAACTCACCCTCCTGGCCCCGCCCGGTGTGCTTGAGCGGCGTTATGCTCTGGCGGCGGGTCTGGCAGCCCTGAAACCGGGTGGGGTGCTGACCGCTTTGGCGTTGAAAACGGCCGGCGGCGGACGCATCAAGAGCGAGCTCGAGGCATTTGGCTGCGCCGTGCAGGAAAGCGCCAAGGCCCACCATCGCATCTGTTTGGTGGCGCGCCCCAATGCCCTGACCGGCCTTGACGAGGCCATGGCCTTAGGCGGACCGCAACAGGCAGGTGGGCTTTGGACCCAGCCTGGGGTTTTCAGCTGGGACCGCATCGACCCCGGCACGGCTCTGCTGCTGGCGTCTCTGCCGCCTCTGAAGGGGGTGGGGGTAGACCTGGGCTGCGGCATCGGTGTGCTGGCACGCGATGTTTTGGCCCATCCCGCCGTTACGCGTTTGGTGATGATCGACATCGACCGCCGCGCCGTGGAGGCGGCCAGGCGCAATATCGACGACCCGAGGGCTGAAATCCTGTGGACCGACGTCCGCACGGCCCCGTTGGAGGGCCTGGATTTCGTCGTCATGAATCCGCCCTTCCATGCTGCCGGCCAGAAGGATGACGCCCTGGGCGCGGCCTTTATCGACAAGGCCTCTGCCAGCTTACGAAAGGGTGGGGTTTGCTGGCTCGTGGCTAACCGGCAGCTACCCTACGAGGCCGTGCTGGCACCGCGCTTCTCTACGGTAATGCTCAAGGGCCAGACCGGACTCTACAAGGTTTATGAGGCGCGGCGTTGAGCAAGGCTCTGCGGCTCGACCGACTTCTGGCCAATATGGGCTATGGCTCGCGGCGTGATATCGAGCAGATGGTGCGCGCCGGCTGGATCATGCTGGATGGCGAACGCCTGACCCATTCTGACGACAGGATCGCGCTCGATCCGGCATTGCCCCAGCGCATGACCGTGCGCGGCCAGCCGGTAGACCCAACACCCGGTTTTGCCCTGATGCTGCATAAGCCGCTTGGCGTGACCTGTTCGCACAAGGAGAGCGGTGCCCTGGTCTATGACCTGCTGCCCGAACGCTGGCGCCGGCGCGATCCGGCCCTGTCGACGATTGGCCGGCTGGACAAGGAAACCTCGGGCCTCTTGCTGCTGACCGACGACGGCGCCTTGCTGCACCGGGTGATCAGCCCGCGCAGCCACATGCCCAAACGATACCTGGCGACGCTGGACCGACCGCTCAGCGGCGCGGAGGGCGAGGCCTTTGCCCGTGGAACCCTGATGCTGGATGGGGAGGATAAACCCCTGGCCCCCGCGACCCTCGAGCCGCTTGACGACCGTACCGCCTATCTCACCGTCACCGAAGGCCGTTACCATCAAGTGCGCCGCATGTTCGCCGCGGTTGGCAACCATGTCACCGCCTTGCATCGGGATAGGATCGGGGCTCTGGACCTGCCCGCCGACCTTGCGCCGGGTGACTACCGACTGCTCAAGCCCGTCGACATCGATGCCATTTTTGTGTCGCGTCGCCACGTGACGAGCGAGACGCGAGTCTGAATTTGCGCAGCGTCAATGAATTCAAGATCGAGCCCGTCATCCTGATCGCGTCGCCGTTTGGCGGCGGATGGAGCGCAGGGCGATGCGGGCAAGACCTCCTAAGGCAATGTTCACAACGTGCCTGCTGCTCCCATCGCTCGCGGGCTGCGCGCGGCCCTCGGTGCCCTCTACGGTGCCGGAGGCCGTGATGGCGGGGCCATTGCGGTGGTCAGCAACCAGGAACTGATGCTCAATCTGGTCGCACCGGCGGCGACGGATACCTGGAACCTGCTCGAAATCCTCACCGATCCTGCCTAGACCCGCAAGGCGAGCCCCCGAGGAGATCGATTCCGCCTGGGCCAATGTGCGTCGTGGGGCCGTCACCATGACCGAGGTCGCCAATCTGCTGGTGATGCCCGACCGCAAGATCGTGCCTGACGGCGGGGTGGTCGCCGGCGGCAAGGGTTATCTTCTGGCGGATCAGATCGCCGCCCTCAAACGCAGCAAGCGACCCGCGTTTCTCAAGGCCGCCAAGGGACTTCAGGATGCATGGAGTGAAGCGCTGGCGGCAGCGAACCGACGCGATGTTCCCGCCCTGCTCGCGGGTAGAATTCAGATTGAGGACGTCTGCGAGGCCTGCCACACCCAGTTCTGGTATCCGGCCGCCGCAGCGCAGGAGAACTAGCCGGCGCGAACCCCGGCGGCCCCATTCGACGGCTAGAACGCCATGAAAATCTTGCGGGTGATCAGCAGCGCCAACACCACAATCCCCACGAAGGCTAGCGTGAAGGGCGAGGGCTTGAGCGGCTGGGGTGTTTTCATCCGCGCAGACGCCTCTAGACCCGGCGATATTCCATCGTCGAGCGATCCGGCAGTCGGCCGCGCAGGGCGGTCCAGACGCCGGCGGCGTCGTACCAGACCTGAACCTGGCTTTCGCCACTCAGCATCCAGCTCGAAGCGGCGCGGGCACCCCCGGGCGGTTGGTCGTCGCCCTTAGATACGGTGACCTTCAACAGCTTTCCGTTCTGCGGGTTGAACATTCGGCCAGCGAAAACCTGAGAATTCCAGTGGGTTAGGGGCAGGGCGTCGGCGGGCAAAAGGATCGTTCCGCCCTTGCGATCAACGCTGATTCCGTTGGCGGTGCGGCGGGCGCTGACCTGCTCGATCTTGCCATTCGTGTCGGTGCGGGTCTCCAGGGCACTGAACCGGCCGCCGACCCACCGCTCACGCGCATCATGGGCGTAGCGCACATTCAGCATGCCGCCGACCGCCAGGGCCATGCCAACCTTAATCGTGACGGAAAGGTCGCCGCCGGATCGGTCGAAGGTCACTTCGTGGTCACCGACCTTCATCCCATTGCGATAGACTGAAAAATTCAGCTGTGTAGGGGCCTGCGCCCAGGCGGGGCAGGCGAAGAAGGCGCCACCGCCGGCGAGCAAGAGCCTGCGGCGAGGATCGAACAGGTCTGACATCTGTGCCTTCTCCTCCTGATGACTGAGCAACGATACTACGCGCGCGACCGACATCTAAAGCATCCTGGTTTGGCTTCAATTTGGCGCAGGCTTGGCACCCTACAAACGCTTGTCGCAGATTACTTGAAGGCTCTGTCAGCCCAAACTGCCGACGGCAGCAGCAGCAGCAGCCTAGCAGCTCTAAGCCTAAACCACCGCCCCATTCACATGGCCAATATATAGCCATGCAGGCACCCCCTGCCGGGATCGATAGGGGGTGGGGGTAAGCTTAACCGCAGGACGCCGCCCAGTCGGCTATTAGGCGTCGGCCTCCCACCGCGTCGGCAAGCCATCACGGCGTCACCGATAAGGTGGGGAAGGGGAGTACCGGTCAAGATGTATAGGGACATGTCCAGTAGTTGGCCAAAAAAGCAGCCACACGTCGATTCCCCAATGAAAACAAGGGGAGTGGCTCCGCGGGTAGGATTCGAACCTACGACCAGCCGGTTAACAGCCGGCTGCTCTACCACTGAGCTACCGCGGAACAGCGCTCGAAGTCGCGGCTATACGACGAGCCCCCGCACCGCGCAAGGCGTCTGCGATACACCAGATGATCAAGCGGCCTATCGGACCGTCGCCGTCCACGGCGGACTATGGCCACGAGGGGCCCAGTCGGCGCAAAGAGCTGCTAGGAAACCCTGACGCTGAACGCCAACTTACGGACCTGACGCCATGCCGAGCGACGCCGTCAAAGCTAATGCGACACCTTTTTTCGCCGCTGATGATCTGCGCCGCTGGACGGCCTCGGTCTTTGCGGCCGCCGGCGCGCGTGCAGAGGATGCGCAGGCCACCGCCGATGTTTTGGTGCGCACCAGCCTGCGGGGTATCGATACGCACGGCGTCGCCCGCATTCTGATCTATCTGGAGAAGGTGCGCAGCGGCGAGGTGAATGCCCAGCCCAGCCCAACCCGACCAGCGAACGCCGCGACGGGGTGCTGTATGTCGATGGCGACGGCGGTCTGGGCCAGTCGATGGGCATGCAGGCGGTGCGCGCGGCGGTCGCCCTGGCGCGCGAGACCTCGGTTGTGACCTGTATTCTGCGCCGCAGCGGCCATCTGGCAGCACTGGGTCAGTTTGTGCTGGAGGCTGCCGAGAAGGGTATGGTGGCCCTTTTGTGCCAAGAAACACCGGCGCTGATGGCTTTGCCGGGATCTACCCGCCCAGGGATCGGCAACAATCCGATTGCCTTCGCCGCACCGGTTGCCGGCAAGCCATCCCTGGTGTTCGACATCGCTGCCAGCGTGGTGGCGCGCGGCAATTTCACCCAGGCCCTGCGTGACAATCAGCCCATCCCCGAGGGTTGGGCAATTGGAGCGAACGGCGAGCCCACGACCGACGCGCTGACAGCCCTGAACGGCGCGGCCCTGCCGATTGCGGGTCACAAGGGCATTGGCCTGGCCATGATGGTGCAGGTGCTGGCAGGGTCGCTCAGCGCCTCGGTGACAGCCGCCAGCGCGGCCGCCAACGCGGCCAGCGGCAGTGCGGGCAATGTCAGCGGCTTTTTGATGGTGATTAATCCCGACCGGATGATCGGCCGCGATGCCTTCGACGCCCACATGGCGACCTGGATTGCCACCTATCGCGCTTCCTCGGCGCAGGGTGCGCGGTATCCCGGCGAACGGGCCGCCGAATCAGAACGGGTCCGCGCCTTCAGCGGTATTCCTGTGCCGCTCAGTGTGGTGGCCGAACTACGCAAGGCCGGCGATCTGGTCGGCCGGCCGTTCGACCTATTGCCGCGACCAGCCTAGGCCGTGGCAAGGGGCCTCGTCGCCAAACTCAAGACAATCGATCACCGACTGTCGGCGTGGATGCCAGGACTTAGTCTCTCGGGATGATCGAGGGCCCTGGCGGTCATGGACGTCAATGCAGGAAGTTTGGAGGCCTGGCCGAGAATCGAACTCGGGTGCACGGATTTGCAGTCCGCTACGTAACCACTCCGCCACCAGGCCGCACCGGGGCATGTCTACCCACGGGGAGGTCGGATCGCTATCAGACGCGCCGTCAACGAGCAATGGCTAACGGGCCTGCATTGCATTGGAGTTATGGCCCGACCTATAAGCGCCTAAGCCGAACCTTGAGCCCGTGGGGCTGTGCTTTTGAGGACCGTCATGGCGTCTGATTTCACCCTCGCCCGTCTCAACATGGTCGAGAGCCAGATTCGTACGGCCGATGTGACCGATCTACCGTTGCAGGATGCGCTGCGGGTCGTCCTGCGTGAAACCGTGACCCCGGCAGACAAGGCGCACCTGGCCTATGCCGATGCTGAAGTCGAATACGCTCCTGGCCGCTGGCTATTGCGGCCGCGCGATGTGGGAAAATTGTTGCAGGCGCTTCGGCCCGTGGCCGGTGAAAAGGCCCTGGCCATCGCAGCACCCTATGCTGCCTTGGTGCTGGAAGCCATGGGTCTCCACGTTGATCGCCTCGATGGTGACGACCTCAAAACAGTCGCAAACGGCGGTTTTGACCTGATTGTCTGTGAGGGCGCAGTCGATCGTGCGCCGCAGGCGTGGCTTGACGCCCTGGCACCAAATGGCCGTCTGGGTGTTGTCGAGCGTGCCGGTCCGGTGGGCCGGGCGGTCATCTATGTGCGCGGAGACGATGGCGCTGGACGCAGGACCGATTTCGATTCGAGCCCGCCGATCATGGCGGGTTTCGAAGCCCTGGCCGGATTTGCGTTCTAAACCGCATCAAGGGCAAAATAACTGCGCAACGTAGCTGTGTAACAAACGTTGCCATCAGCCCGGCCGTTCCCGGTTTCTGAGGATTTTCAATGTCGAATCGTTTGCGCGCCTGCTTGATGTCAGCTGCTGCCGTGTGCGGCCTTGGGCTGACCGGCACCGTTGATGCTGAGAGCCTGGCCGACGCGATTGCGCTGGCTTACCAGACCAACCCCTTGCTGCAGGCCCAGCGGGCCACCCAGCGCGCACTTGATGAGTCTGTCGTTCAAGCCAAGTCGGGCTTCCGTCCGAGTGTGAATCTGAATGCCGACGCCACCGACAGCAATCTTCCCGGCATACTCTCAGACCGCAACAGCTCCTCGAGCAGCGTCAGTTTAACCCAGCCGCTCTATACCGGCGGCCGTGCCTCGGCCCAGCTGAGCGCCACCCAGGCTGACGTGCTCACCGGCCAGCAGAACCTGCGCCGGGTCGAGTCAAATGTGCTCAGCACGGTTGTGACCGCCTATGTCGATGTGCGGCGGATGCAGGAAGCGGTGCGGATCAGCCAGGAAAACGTCGCCATTCTGCGGCGTCAGCTGGAAGAATCCCAGGCGCGCTTCGACGTTGGCGATGTTACCCGGACCGATGTGGCCCAAGCTCAGGCCCGCTATGCTGCCGCCCAATCCGGACTCTCGACCACTCAATCCAACCTAGGGATCGCCCGCGCCAACTACACCGCTGTCGTGGGACAAAGCCCGGGTGAGCTTGAGCCGGAACCGAGTCTGGCCAATTTTCTGCCGCTCGATGTCGACAAGGCGTTCAGCGGTGCCGAGG
>CAISYT010000068.1 GCA_903889785.1 uncultured Caulobacterales bacterium | reverse complement strand
GCCATCAACCTGCAAGGCTTGCCCGAGAAGATCACCATTGAAAAGAGCAGCGCCAATACAGCGGCCATTGAAAGTGTGAAGGCCAACGCCTGCGTTGACATCCTGATGCGACAAAAAAATACCTGAGCAACATCATCGAGCAGGACCACCGCGCCGTCAAAAGAGTCTCCCAACCAGTGCTCGGGTTCAAGTCATTTTAGAGTGCTCGAAACCTCATTGGAGGTATCGAGACAATGCACATGATTCGCAAGGGCCAGGTGGACCAGCCCGCCGGATTAACCGTGTCCGCCACAGACCAGTTCTACAGCCTTACTGCTTGAAAACGTGGCCAACGAAACGGCTTTTCTGGGCCATGCCTCACTAAAGCGACAGAACCGTTTTTCGTTACGGGAACATGGGCTCGGTCAGTTCGTGGCCGGTTAACGTCGCGGGCGGGGTCGTCAATCCGCCTTGGCCCCGACGTCCTTGGCGACCTTGCCCCACTTGGCGATTTCATCGCTGATGAAACGCTTGAATTGCTCCGGAGTTCCGCCCGTCGGCTCCAGCCCGCCCTCCACCAATTTTTTCCGCACGGCCGGCATCACCATGACCTTGTTGAAAGCGTCGTTCAGCCGAGCGACTACCTCCGGGGGCATACCGGCGGGGCCGGCCAGACCCTGCCATGCGGTGGCGTCGAAGCCGGCCAGACCGGGTGTCTCGGCGATGGTTGGGAGGTCTGGCGCCAAGGAAGAGCGCCGGGTCGTGGCCACGGCCAGTGCGCGCAGCCGGCCGGTTGTCACGTGCGGCATCAGGTTAGCCTGATCGCCTAGCACCACCTGCAGGCTGCCCCCTAGTACGTCGTTGACCATGGGCCCGCCGCCCTTGTAGGGCACATGGACCATGTCGATGCCGGTGCGTACCTTGAAAATCTCGGTGCCCAGGTGCGGCAAGCTGCCGCTGCCCGCCGAGCCATAGGTCAGCTTGCCAGGATTGGCTCTCGCGTAGGCGAGGAGTTCGGCGACCGTTTTCACGGGCAACGAAGAATGCACGACCAGCACGTAGTTGACATCGACCGTGCGCACAATCGGCGTGAAGTCCTTCGTCGCGTCGTAGGGCATCTTGGGATAGATGCCCGCGTTGATCGCCAGGCCCGCGATGTTTCCCAGCAGCAGGGTGTAACCGTCGGGCGGTGCGTTGGCGACAAAGCTGCCGCCGACCATGGTGCTCGCGCCGCCCTTGTTGTCGATGATGATTTGCTGCCCGAGCGTCTCGGACAACGCCTGTTGGACCACGCGCGCAAAAAAATCGATGGCACCGCCTGGCGGGGCGGGGACAACGAGACGGATAGGTTTGTCCGGAAAGGCAGCGTACGCGAAGAATGGCGCGGCGATTAGGGCCGCTCCCAGCCAGGTGGCACGCCGCCGGCTGATCCCATAGGCACGGTGCAGTGCATGAGCCGCCGGTTTTATGAAAGATACTGTACGTGTTGTCATGGGAGAGTCTCCTTTGGAGGGTTGTTCACTTTTTCGCCAGTTGGCACCGTCGGGCCTGCGTCGCTCCATCGTCCACAGCGGCCGGTAGACAAGAAATTGCTGTACTAGGTCTTGACTCGCTCGTCGGCGTCTTTGAAGAAGCGCGTGACGAGGTTACGCTGCTTCTCGTAGATCGAACCCTGATCAGGGGAAGACGGATAGGGCAGGCGCACCGGGACAGCCGTCATGCGCGGCTCTAGCGTCTCCTGACCGCTAACCAAGGCCGCCGTCCACTTGTCCCAGGAACTTGGCAGGTGGATCAATGGCCAGGCGTCGGCTGACCGGTACTGGTTCAGTAGAAAGCGGCGCGGGCTTCCTGACCGGTTGGCCGATGAACCATGCACAAGGCGCACATGGTGTACCGTGATGGTCCCAGCTTTTCCGGTGCACATCACTGCGTTTGAAAAGTCGATCCCGCTCGTGGTCGGGTCGATTCCGCCGACGAAATGACCACTGGCGTT
>CAISYT010000067.1 GCA_903889785.1 uncultured Caulobacterales bacterium | reverse complement strand
TGTAAATCAGGGTGTTGGCCGTGCCGAGATCGATGGCGATATCGCTCGATATGGCGCCGAACAGGGATGCAAACATCTATGGCCTTGGGGGTGTATGCGCGCGAACTATAGGTGCGATCGGTTTGCACCTCCCTCATGTTGATTTCAAGGCTAAACACCGGCTCAGTTCAAACGCCTTAGCCAAAGGCGGTCAGGGCCACGCCCACAGCGGATGTCCCGATGGCGATCCACTGGATCAAGGTCAAGCGCTCTGCGAACAGACGGCGGCCTGCCAGGGCCGCCATTGGTGCCTCGATGACGCCCAAGGCTCTCACCACCGCTGCCGCCGTCATGCCCAGGGCGGTCAGCCACAGAACTGAGGCGCAGGCCCCGCAGAAACCAGCCCACAGCGAGCTGCGCCAAGACGCGGCCACGGCCTTCAGGGCTGCGGGCCGCTTCCAGGCCAGCAGCGCGCTCAATGCAACCGCCTGACAAAATTGCGTGATGCAAACGGTCGCCGTCGCACCCAGCATCGGCGTGCCGGGGCTCAGGATCAGGGTAGCGTGGCGATAGGCATTAAGTGAAAAGCCGAAACACAAGCCCGACAGCAAGCCAAACCCTGCACCCCACAACCCCTCGCCGGACGCGGTGTGGCGTAGGGTAGCCCTAGACTCGGGCCAGGCTAGGGCTGCCAAGCCGCCGCTCGCCAGCACGACGCCGAGCCAGCCGTGGGCGCTCAAGGCGTCATTGAACACCAGCCAGCCCAGGATCGCTGTCATCGGCATGGAACTTTGCTGCCAGGCGGTGCCGATGGCAAACCCGGCCCGGCGCATCGCTGTCAGCAGGGCCGCCGTCGCCAGCACCTGTGCTACCGCGCCGGTCAGCGCCACCAGCCAAAACCGGGGCACGGGGTGCAGCAAGGCATGTGGCGTCAAAATCCAGGCACCAAGCGCCAGCAGGGCCGCGAACGGAAAGCCAAATAGGAATCGTACCAGGGTGGCCCCCCAGGGCCCCGCGTCGCCCATCATGCCGCGCTGAACGGCATTGCGGGCAACCTGAAACGCGGAAGCCGCACAGACGATCAGAACCGACAGCATGCCGCTTAGACTATCTCGGCTCCACGGCAGGCGGCGGCCGTCGCAAGTCGGGCAGCAAGATCGCCGCCAGGCCCAGCAACGGCAAGAAGGCGCATACCTTATAGACCGTCTCCATGCCGACGATATCGGCCAACTTACCCAGGGCCGCGGCCGATATGCCGCTGATACCGAACGAGAAGCCAAACATCATCCCCGCCACCATGCCGACATTTTTGGGCATCAGCTCCTGAGCGAACACGACGATGGCCGGGAAGGCAGAAGCCATAATCAACCCGACCAGAACGCTCAGCACCCCGGTCCAGGCCAAGCTGGCGTGCGGCATCAGCAGGGTAAACGGCAGCATGCCTAGGATCGACACCCAGATCACGCGCTTGCGGCCAATCCGATCACCGATGGGTCCACCGACGAAGGTGCCAACCGCAACGGCAGCAAGGAACGCAAAAACATGCAGCTGCGCACTCCGAACCGACACATTGAACTTCTCAATCAGGTAGAAGGTGAAGAAGCTGCTGATACTGACCAGATAGACGTATTTGCTGAAGATCAGGACGAGCAGGACGCCCATCGAGCGCGCGACCTGGTGCTTTGATAGCCCATGCGTCACGGCCTTGGCCGGCGCGTTCAGCTTGGCCTGCGCCCGGTGGGAGACGTGCCAGGATGACACCCGCCACAGCACTGAAAACCCGATCAGGGCGGCCGCAGAAAACCAGGCCAGGCTGGTGCGACCAAACGCCAGCACCACGAAAGCGGCCATGAGCGGGCCAAGCGACGAGCCCACATTGCCGCCAACTTGGAACATCGACTGCGCCAGTCCGTGCCGCCCCCCGCTCGCCAAGCGCACTACGCGCGAGCTTTCCGGGTGAAAGATCGCCGAGCCCAGACCGAGGAAGGCCGCCCCGGCCAAGAGCAGCGGGTAGGTCGGCGCGTAGGCCACAGCGATCAGGCCAAGCCCGGTGAAAATCATGGCGAAGGGCAAAAGGCGGGGCACAGGCCAGCGATCACCCACCGCCCCCATCAACGGTTGGCAAAGCGAAGCGACGATCTGATAGGCCAGGGTTACGAAACCTACCTGGCTATAGCTGATATGAAACTCGGCCTTGATCTGGGGATAGAGCGCCGGCAGGAGCGCCT
>CAISYT010000066.1 GCA_903889785.1 uncultured Caulobacterales bacterium | reverse complement strand
CTGACGGCCGGTGCGGCCGCGCAGCTGATTGTCGATACGGCGGCTCTCGTGGCGTTCGGTGCCGAGCACGAACAGGCCGCCGGCGGCCAGGGCCGCTTCCTTCAGGGTCTGAATTTCGGCCTCGATCTGGGCCTTGTAGGACTTGCCGGCCGCAGGCGTGGGGTCGATTCCCAGGCCCTTCTGGTCGTCACGCCACTGCAGCACCTTCATATCGACGTTGCCACCGAGCTGGATGTCGGTGCCCCGGCCGGCCATATTGGTTGCGATGGTCACCGCGCCTGGCACACCGGCGTCTGCCACGATCATGGCTTCCTGTTCGTGATACCGGGCGTTCAGCACCTGGTGCGGAATGCCCTTCTTCGTCTTGCCGTCGATCTCGAAACTATGGGCATCAAGCAGTTCCGAGAGCTGTTCGGACTTTTCGATCGATACCGTGCCGACCAGGATCGGCTGGCCACGACGGTAGCAGTCTTCGATCTGGCTGATGATGGCGGCGGTCTTCTCGGCGAAGGTGCGATAGACCTCGTCGTCGTAGTCGATCCGGGTAACGGGCCGGTTGGTCGGGATCTCGGCCACGTCCATCTTGTAGATGTCGCCAAATTCCTGTGCCTCGGTCGCGGCCGTGCCGGTCATGCCCGAAAGCTTGCTGTAGAGACGGAAGTAGTTCTGAATCGTCACCGAGGCCAGGGTCTGGTTCTCGGGCTGGATGTCGACGCCTTCCTTGGCCTCGATGGCCTGGTGCAGGCCTTCTGACAGGCGGCGGCCGCTCATCATCCGGCCGGTAAATTCGTCGATTAGCACGATCTCTCCGGCCTTGACGATATAGTCCTTGTCCCGTGCGTAGAGGATATTGGCGCGCAGGGCCTGGTTGATGTGATGCACGGCGCTGACGTTGGCGGCATCGTAGAGGCTGACCGTGTCGGGTTCGAGATGGTTGCCCTCGATGAGGATTTCCTCGACCTTTTCCTGACCGTACTCAGTCAGCATGACCTGGCGCTGCTTCTCATCGAAGTCATAGGTTGAGGTGTCCGTGATCATCGCCTTCACCACCTTGTCGATGACACGGTAGAAGTCGGAACGGTCTTCGGTGGGGCCGCTGATGATCAGGGGGGTGCGGGCTTCGTCGATCAGGATTGAGTCGACTTCGTCGACAATAGCGAAGTTATGGCCGCGCTGGACCATTTCGCTGACGTCGTAGACCAGGTTGTCACGCAGGTAGTCGAAGCCGAACTCGTTGTTGGTGCCGTAGGTGATGTCGCTGCGATAGGCGCGCTGGCGGGCCTCTTGGCTCAGGCCATTGACGATGACCCCGACGGTTAGGCCCAGGAACTCATAGATCTGTCCCATCCACTCGGCGTCGCGGCGGGCCAGATAATCGTTGACTGTGATCAGGTGCACGCCCTTGCCGGACAGGGCGTTGAGATAAACCGCCAGGGTGCCGACCAGGGTCTTGCCTTCCCCGGTGCGCATTTCGGCGATCCCGCCCTTGTGCAGCACCATGCCGCCGACCAGCTGAACGTCGAAGTGGCGCAAGCCAATGGTGCGGCGCGAGGCTTCACGCACCACAGCAAAGGCTTCTGGAAGGATCGTATCGAGGCTTACGCCCGCGGCGACCCGAGTTTTGAAGTCCTCGGTCTTGGCCCGCAAGGCGGAGTCATCAAGGGCCGCCACCTGCGGCTCTAGGGCGTTGATCGTCGCCACCTTGGCCGTCATGACTGCGACCTTGCGGTCATTGGAAGAGCCGAAAAGCTTTTTGGCGAAGCCGAGCATGCGGGATGGGTCCGTACAGGTTGAGCGCACCGGCGTCCGCGCTGAACCCCTTGGGCCGCTCGAAAATCGTGTTCTTTAGCGCGCGGGAGACTTAAGCAGCGCGCCCCCTTAAGTCAACGCGCGCGCCCGGCTTGGCAAACGCTTGGTTACGGGCCTTGCCCGGCGGTGCTTGGCGCCGGGCCGGAATTGGGCCAAGGAGCGAGTTCGTTTGCGTGAGGCGATCCCATGGCCTGTTCCAAGCTGAAGATCGGTATCTTCCTGGCCGCCGCCGTGGTGGCCCTGGCCGCTTGCGACCGCAATAAGGGGGCTGAAAAGCCGCCGGAGGTCGGCGATGTCGCCGTGGCGCGGGTCGAGGGCCGCACCGTCTGGGCCAGTGACGTGAAGCGTGAAGCCGCCGCGCAAGGATTGATCGGCGAGGGCGAACCACTCGATCAGCAATCCGACCTGTTCCGCCGGGTGCTGGACGAGGTGGTCGATCAGAAGCTGTTGGCCGCTGAAGCCATGAAGCGCAAGCTGGACAGGGACTCCGTGGCCCTGCGGCGACTGGCCGCTGCCCGCGAACGGGTGTTGAGCGACATGCTGGTGGAAAGCGTGGTCGAAAAAGGCGTCAACGACAACGCCATCCGCAGCCTATACCAAGAGCAGCTTAAGCTTTCGAAACAATCCGAAGAAATCCGCGCCCGTCAGATCATGGTGCCGACCCAGGCAGACGGCGAGGCGATCAAGAAGCTATTGACCAACGGGGCCTCGTTTGACCCCCTTGCCATGGAGCGGTCCAGCGACGCCGCCACGCGGTTTAACGGCGGTGACCTGGGCTATTTCACCCTGGACGTGATGCCAGACGCCTATGGCGCGGCGCTGAAGTCCGCCAAGGCGGGCGATACCGTCGGCCCGTTCCAGACCGAGGGCGGTTGGGTGGTGCTGCGCGTTGAGGACAAGCGGCTGGAGGCACCAATCACGCTCGAGGCGGCAAGGCCGCAGATCGTGCGCTTCCTGACCTATGATCAGGTGCGCGACTTGCTGGAAAGATTGCGTGGGGCTTCGAAGATACAGACCTTGCTGCCAAGATCCACCGATGTGCCCGGGGCCCCGAGGGAACCCGCCAACACCCTGCCCTTGCCGTCCGGTGCCCAGGAAAGCCTCGATGATGCCCCGCCGGCCTCGGCCTCGGCGGAAGCCACCGCCGCGCCCGCCGCCCCGAAAAAGAAGTAAGCCCCAGAAGTAAGCCTATGACCCGGATCACAGACCCTCTTGCGGCGCTCAAGCGCGTTACTCTGGCCAAGAAGGCCGCGGATCCGTTCGCCGCCGTTTCGCCTGGAAAGCCGGGGCTGGAGGTCTCGCCCATGGCCGTGCCTCTGCCGGTCATGCCGCCGCTCGCCGGCGTGGAAATCGCCACCGCGCGCGCGGGCTTCTACAAGTACGAGCGCGAAGATCTGGTGCTCATGCGGTTCGTTGAGGGCACGTCTGCCGCGGGGGTGTTCACGCGCCATGGCGTCGGCTCGGCGCCCGTGGACTGGTGCAAGAAGCAGTTGGCCGCGTCCAAGGGTGAGGATGTGCGGGCCCTGGTCATCAATGCCGGCTGCGCCAACAGCTTCACGGGCAAGCCTGGTGCCGACGCGGTGCGGCGGGTGGCCAGCGCGGTCGCCAAGCGGTTCGACTGTCGTCAGCGGGATGTTATGGCCGCCTCTACCGGCGTTATCGGGGTGCTGCTTGATGATGCCAAGATCACCGCCCGCTTGCCTGATGCTGAGGTTCGCCTCGCCGCCGACAGTTGGCAGGCGGCTGCCCGCGCCATTATGACCACCGATACCTTCGCCAAGGGCGCGACCGCCACGGCGCTGATTGACGGCGTCAAGGTGCGGATCAACGGCATTGCTAAGGGCAGCGGTATGATCGCGCCCGATATGGCCACGATGCTGGCCTTTGTGGCTACCGATGCGGCCATCGCGCCAGGGGCGTTGCAGACTCTGGTCAACCTCTACACCCGCGGCACCTTCAATGCTGTAACGGTGGATGGCGATCGTTCGACCAACGACACGCTACTGCTGTTCGCCACTGGCCAGTCGGGTTCACCTAAGATACATCGCGCCGGCGACAAGCTTCTGGCCGATTTCCGCGATAAGCTGGAAGGGGTGCTGCTCGACCTGGCCATTCAACTGGTCAAGGACGGCGAGGGTGCGACAAAATTCGTCAAGATCACAGTGGCCGGTGCCGAGAGCGCCGCCAGCGCCCGCAAGATCGCCCGCACCATCGCGGAAAGCCCGCTGGTCAAAACCGCCTTCGCCGGCGAGGACGCCAACTGGGGGCGTATCGCCATGGCCGTCGGACGCGCCGACGAGCCGATGAACCGCGAGCGAATGAGCATCAAGTTCGGCCCGCTGTGGGCGGCGCGCGATGGTCTGGTCGCCGCCGATTATTCCGAGGCCAAGATGAGCGCCTATATGAAGAAACAGGAGCTGGAGGTCAGCGTCGACGTCGGCGTTGGCCGTGGCCATGCGGTGGTCTGGACCTGTGACCTGACCAAGCAATATGTCGCCATCAATGGCGATTACCGCAGCTAGCCGTGGCGGACCAAGACACGCCAATTGTGTCGATGCCTATCGTCCTGGTCGCCGCCTGCGCCTTGGTTGATACGGACGGACGCGTGCTGATCTGCAAACGGCCTGCCGGTAAGCACTTGGCCGGGCTGTGGGAATTTCCCGGCGGTAAGGTCGAGGCCGGTGAGACGCCGGAAGCCTGTCTGATCCGCGAGCTGAATGAGGAGTTAGGGATCACGGTCGCCCAAGCCTGCCTGGCACCGTTCGTATTTGCCTCGCACACTTATGAATCTTTTCACCTCCTGATGCCACTCTACCTGTGCCGCCGATGGGAAGGTCTTTTGATGGCCCATGAACATGAGGCGCTGACTTGGGTGAAACCCGTCAACTTCGACGACTATCCAATGCCGCCGGCCGATGCGCCGCTGGCGGCCTGGCTGCGCGATCTGATCTGACTCGCTTCTGGCGCGACGGGCGACCTCGATCGAATATGCCATGATCGGGGCCCTGGTGTTTTTAGTGATTGTCACCGTGGTCACCACCTTCGCCTCTAAGACCACCAACCTGGTCAACATGATCTCTGACACGATCGGCGCGGCCATAGGCGGCTAGTCTTTTCGATCGCGCCGGATCGCTTCCAGCGCATCTCCCAGGTTCGTCTTGCCTGAACCGCGCTTCAGCGGCTTTTGCTGGCTCTCATGAGGGGCCCAGCCCGTCAGGGTCAGGATTTCGAAGGTGACGGCGATCTTGCCATCGGGGCCGCTAAAGCGTTCGGCGTAGAGCTGGGCCGCGCGCGCCAGCACCGCCCGGGTCAAGGGCCGGCCAGTCTTCTCCAGCGGGCTGTGGCCTTCGCCCATGGCGCGCAGGTCCGCTAGCACGGCGAAGAGATGCGGATAACGCACCTGCACCCGGTCAACGTCTGCTACCGGCAGGGCAAATCCGGCCCGCTGCAACAGACCGGCGGCATCGGACGCATCTGCAAAGGGCGAAACACGAGGCACGACCCCGCCGGTGATCTCGGCCTCGGCCTCCAACAGCACCTGGCGTAGCTCGGTCAAGGTCGCGCCACCGAGCATCGCGCCGATGAACAGGCCATCAGGCCGCAAGGTCCGCCTGATTTGCACCAAGGCCCCAACGACATCATTGGTCCAGTGCAGGGCGAGGGTCGAGACCACCAGGTCTAGGCTGGCGTCGGCAAAGGGCAGGGCCTCCTCATCGACGGCGGCGCGCAAGCCGGCGCGTCCGGCCAACATTGCGGGCGATAGGTCGGTCTCGATAAGGACATCTATCTTCTTGGCGCCATCGCTGAGCGCCAAGGCTTGGGCGAAGGCCCCGCGACGGGCACCCAGGTCGACGGCAACTGGAAAACGTCGCCGGATTGCCTCTAGTCGATCAATGGTATCCTGGGCGGCACGGGTTTTCAGGAAACTGACGGTCGCGAACTTCGGTGCGGCGCGGTCCAGCCGCCGCCGGTGCAGGGCGCGGTCGAACGGAACGAAGCTGGAGGGAAGGGAATCTGGCATGGGCGATCAGTCTGATCGCATTCGAACGCCCGAGATACAATCTCCGGCGCTGCGGTCTGCCGGCTGCGCCGTTCTCGACCTGATCCTGCCCCCGACGGGCTTTGACGGCGGTGCGGCCCAGTCGCCGGGGCTCTCCAGCGAGGCCTGGCGCAAGATCACCTTCATCGCCGACCCGCCCTGCGACGGCTGCGGCTTGCCGTTTGTATGTGATACCGGTGCGCGCTGCGGTGTCTGCCAGGCCCACCCCCCACCTTCGCGCGCGCGGGCCGCTTGCCTTTATGACGAACATTTCCGCGACCCCATCTTGCAGTTCAAACATGCCGACAAGCCAGAGTTGTGCGGGCTGTTTGCTCGCTGGCTGACGCGGGCCGCCGCGCCGCTGATCGAGGGCTGTGATGCTATCGCGCCGGTGCCGATGCATCGCACCCGCCTGTTCCGCCGCCGCTACAACTAGGCGGCCGAAATCGCTCGGCCCCTGGCGAATCTGTCAGGCCTGGCCTACCTGCCCGACGCCCTGGTGCGCGCGCGACACGGGTATTCAGGGGGGGGGCAAGTCGGCCTCGGGCCGAAAGCGCAATGTGGCCGGTGCCTTCGCGGTGAAACACCCTGCCAATGTGGCTGGACGGCGTATCCTGCTGGTCGACGATGTGCTGCCGCAGGGGCCACAGTGCAGGGCTGCGCGCGGGCCTTACTGGCCGCCTGTGCCACCGCCGTCGATTTGGTCGTGGTGGCGAGGGTTAAAGACGCCATCGCACGCGTTATATAGAGTCCGCATTTCTGCTTCGAGGCGCAACACCATGGCCCATGTCACCATCTACACCCGAGAATTCTGTGGCTACTGCGCCCGCGCGCTCAGGTTTCTGGTCGATAAGGGTGCCGATTTCACCGAGATCGACGCTGGCATGGATGTGGCGCTGCGCAACGAGATGATCCAACGCTCCAATGGCGGCATGACCTTTCCGCAGATCTTCATCGGCGATCAGCACATCGGCGGCAGCGATGACATGATGGCCCTGGAGCGTGAGCGCAAACTCGATGCTATGCTGGCCGCATGATCCTGCGCGCCGCCCTGTGTCAGACCTGTTGCCCGGCGACCGCTGCCGAGGGCTTGGCGCATGTAGCGCCCCTGGTGCGGCGCGGTGCGGCGGAAGGGGCGCAGCTGATCCTGACGCCCGAAGGCACCAATTTTCTACAGCGCGACCGTGCCAAGCTGGGGCCACTGTTAGCCGCGCCCGAGGACGACGTCTGCGTCCAGGGCCTGCGTGCCCTGGCGGCCGAGCTTTCGGTCTGGATCGTGATCGGTTCTGCCCTGGTCAAGCGCCCCGACGGTACGGCTGCCAACCGGCAGTTCGTCGTTGCGCCGGATGGGTCGATTAGAGCGACCTATGACAAGCTGCATATGTTTGACGTCAAACTGCCGACGGGCGAGACGGCGCGAGAATCCGAACTGTACACGCCGGGCGATGCCGCCATCACCGTCGATGCGGCTGGGGCGCGGCTGGGTCTGACCATCTGCTATGACGTGCGCTTTCCTGCGCTGCACCGCGCCCTGGCGTTGGCTGGCGCTGAAATCCTGACCTCGCCTGCGGCCTTCACTCGCCCGACGGGTGCCGCCCACTGGGACATTCTGCTGCGCGCCCGCGCGATTGAGACCGGCAGCTTCGTGCTGGCGGCGGCCCAGGGCGGCCATCACGCCGACGGCCGCGGCACCTATGGCCACAGCATCGCCATCGGCCCCTGGGGCGAAATCCTCGGCCAACGCGCGGATGATGAGCCTGGCGTGCTGACCGTCGATCTCGATCTCGACGCGGTGGCCCGCGCCCGCGCCGCCATCCCAGCCCTGGTCAATGCCCGCGCGTTTACTGGCCCGGTCCCTGGATTTTCCGTTTGATCAAATATGCGCTGCAGTGCGAATCTAGGCACCCTTTCGAAGGCTGGTTTGGTGCTTCGTCCGACTTTGACGACCAGGTCGCACGCGGTCTGCTGACCTGTCCAACTTGCGGGTCAGCGGTGGTCGCCAAACAGATCATGGCACCGGCGGTGGCGGGAACCAAGATGCGCGAAACCACCTCTTCGCCCAAGCTGCACGAGATGATGATGCAGGCCGCGCAGACGGTTCGCGCCCACGTCGAGGAGAATTTCGACTATGTCGGCGATGCTTTCGCCGCCGAGGCCCGCGCCATCCAAGAGGGGACGTCTGAAGAACGTCCGATCTATGGCGAAGCCACCCCGGCCCAGGTTGAGGGACTGCAACGTGACGGGGTCAAGGTCGCAGCACTGCCACCGCCGCCGCCGCGCAAGACGGATATAAACTAGGGCGGCAGGCCAAGAGGTCTGCGGGTTCGTAACCTAGACGCTCTAAAGCGGCTCGACCGCTCGGTCCCGCGCGACGGTCATCATGTAATTCACCTTGGAATCTGACGACCGGTTCCAGGTCCAGCTCAGTGGGTCGAACGCGACGCCGAATGGGCCCTCAACCTGGAAGGTGGCTCCCTGCAGGTAGCCGCGAAGTTCTTCGGGCTTGAGGAACTTGTTCCAGTCATGGGTGCCTGCTGGCATCCAGCGCAGCACATATTCGGCCCCAATCTTGGCCAGGGCCAGGGCCTTGAGGGTGCGATTGAGGGTCGCCACTATCATCAGCCCGCCCGGCTTCAGCATGGCCGCCGTGTCGCGCAGGAAGGCCCCCGGCTCGGCCACATGTTCGATTACCTCCATATTGAGGATCATGTCGAACTGTTCGCCCTGGGCCAGCAGGGCCTCTGCGGTTGTTGCGCAGTAGTCGATGGTCAGGCCCTGACTTTCCGCATGGGCGCGCGCCGCGCCGATGTTGCGCTCTGAAGCATCAACGCCCGTCACAGCGAAACCCATACGGGTCATTGGCTCACTGAGCAGTCCGCCGCCGCAGCCGATATCCAGCAGGCGAATGCCTTTGAATGGGGCGCGCGACTTGGGGTCGCGCCCAAAGCGGGCCAGGGCGGTTTCACGGATGAAAGCTAGGCGCACCGGGTTGAAACGATGCAGCGGCGCGAACTTGCCATCCATCTTCCACCAATCATCGGCCATGGCGGAAAACCGGGCGACTTCCTCTGGATCGATCGAGGAGCGGGCGGAGGCGGGGGCGGCGGTCATGGGTTACATTTAGCGAAACGAAGCGCTTAGGCGAAGCGAAGGTTTGCGGATCGAGACGGTGGCCGCTAGAAGGCTGCGCGTTCAACACAGGAATAGATCGCACCTGCCCATGTCTCGTCTGGTGATGAAGTTCGGCGGTACGTCGGTGGCCGACCTGGAGCGTATCCGGCGCGTCGGGCGTCTGATAGCGGCTGAGGTCGCTGCCGGCAAGCAAATCTGCGTCGTGGTCAGCGCCATGTCTGGCAAGACCAATGAACTTGTGGCCTGGACCGATCAGGCGGGCGCTGCGGCATCGGGGTTGCCGGCGTCGGACGACGAATACGACGTTGTGGTGGCCTCGGGCGAACAGGTCACTGCCGGCTTGCTGGCCATAGTTCTGCGAAACATGGGCATTCCGGCGCGCTCCTATGCCGGCTGGCAGGTGCCGATCATCGGCGATGAACAGCATGGCGCGGCGCGCATCGTTGATATCCCGCCGG
>CAISYT010000065.1 GCA_903889785.1 uncultured Caulobacterales bacterium | reverse complement strand
CTGGCGATGCCGATCACCGGCTTCGACAGCAGCTCCTTACTGCGGCCGGTGGAGTTCGCGAACGACAGCCTCAGATAGCGGGCGAAATCGCGGTCGCCATAGTTGGTCAGACCCTTGTTCAGGCCCTGCGGGCCCGGGTTGGACGACGTCTCGTCGCTCATCTTATCGCTCCGGCTTCTTGCGCTACGCGGCGGCCTATTGGCAGGGAAGAGGTCGCCGCCGGGGACGGGGCGTTGAACACATGCACCATGCGCGCGGTCTTCTCGATCATGAAATCATGCACCATGGTTCCGTCGCGCTTGACCACCTGGGCGCGCACGCCGCTGCGATAGGGCAGCAGGTCCTTCACATCGATATCGGGACAGTATTTGCGGCTGAGCGCCGCGTAGCGATACTTGCTGAGCGAGCTGAAGGCCTCGGCCGCAGCGGATTTCCAGTGCTTGCCCATCAGTTTCCAGAAGCCAGGAAAGGCGGCGAACCCAGCCACGTCAGCGGCGTTGAAGTCGGTCTTGCGGTAGGCTTCACGCCCGAAGGCCAGCATGGCGTTAGGGCCCAGGGTCTGACCGCCGCCAGCGAGTTTAGTCAGGTGCACCCCTAAGAAAGGCAGGTCGGGATTAGGCACCGGATAGATCAGGTGCTTGACGATATCGGCCTTGGCATCAGGCAGTTTGAAATATTCGCCGCGGAACGGGACCATGGTCCAATCGGTCTCCAACCCCGCCATATGCGCCAGCGCATCGGCATGCAGCCCGCCGCACACAACGAGCGACTTGGCCTGATAGGTCTCGCGATCAGTCTCGACCGCCACCGTATTGGCCCCTTCGGTGATGCGCCGGATCTTTGCATTGAAGGTCAACACTCCCCCGAGCCGTTCCACCTCCTGCGCCATGACCCTCGCCACCAGGCCGTAGTCGACGATGCCGGACGAAGGCACATACAGGGCACCATTGCCGATGATATTGGGCTCGCGGTTCCGCAGCTCTTGCGCATCGAGCCGTTCGATTTTGATCTGGTTGCGGGTGCAGCGCTCCTCCAGCGCCCCCATCCGCGCCAATTCCAGCGCATCCGTTGCGACGATCAGCTTGCCACATTGCTCGAAAGGGATGGCGTGTTCACCGCAGAACGTCATAATCGCACTGGAACCGATGCGGCAGTACTCGGCCTTCAGGCTCCCCGGCTGGTAATAGACCCCGGCATGGATCACCCCGCTATTGCGGCCAGTCTGGTGACGCGCGACGCCGTCTTCCTTCTCAAGCAGCAACAGGGTGGCACCGGGCTTGGCCTGCAGAATCTGCATTGCCGAGGATAGGCCGACGATACCGCCGCCAATGACCAGGTAGTCGACTTGCATAGGCTTAGGATCTCAAAATTTCGCTAAGGGGCATTCGGGGCGAGGTCGTCGCCTATTGGACGCTTGGGATCAAGCGCGACCACCGTTTCGCCGTTCAAAACCCGCGTGGCGCGTTCCAGATCAAACTCGCCCTCGGACCGGGCCAGTACGATGGTGGAGACGGCATTACCGACCAAATTGGTTGCGGCGCGGATTTCGTTTTGGAAGCGGTCGATGCCCAGGATGAGGGCCATGGCCTCCACAGGAAAAATTCGCGTGGCGCTCAGGGTCGCGGCCAGCACAACCAGCGAAGCACCGGCCACCCCGGCAATGCCCTTGGACGCGAACAGCAGCACCAGCAGAATCGAAATCTGGTCGGCCACGCTCAACGGCATATTGAGGGCCTGGCCCATGAACAGGATCGCCATGGTCAGATAGATCGATGTGCCGGTAAGATTGAAACTATAGCCGGCGGGGATCACCAGCCCGACCACCGCCTTGCTACAGCCCAGGTTTTCCAGCTTCTCCAACATACGCGGCAGCACGGCCTCACTACTGGCGGTGCCAAGCGTGATGAGCAGCTCTTCCTTGAAATATCGGATCAGTTTCCAAACGCTGATGCCCCCGCCAAACCGCGCCAGCGCCCACAGCACCACGCCAACGAACACCGCGCAGGTGAGGTAGAGGCAGGCGATCAACTTGCCCAACTGCTCCAGGGTCTCGATGCCGTACTTGCCTATGGTGAAGGCCATGGCCCCGAACGCGGCCAGGGGGGCCAGTTTCATGACGAATCCGACGATACGCAGCAGGGCGTGGCCAAGCGTCTCGATGGAATCGGTGAGCTTGCGACCTGACGCCCCCATGCCGGCCACGGCGAGGCCGAGCAGAATTGAAAACACCAGGATGTGGATCAGATCGCCGTCGGCAAACGACTGCACGATGTTGCCAGGGATCATGTTGATGATGAATTCGATCAACGAATGGGCCGGCTTGGCCTTGGTATACTGCTCCACCGCGCTGACATCGAGGCTGGCCAAATCGGCGTTGATGCCAACACCGGGCTTAAAGGTATTGGCGACGATCAGGCCGATGATCATCGCAAAGGTGGTCAGCACCTCGAACAGCACCAAGGCCTTCACACCCAACCGCCCAACCTTGGCGGCGCTGCCGGCATGAGCGATGCCCACTACGATGGTGCAGAGCACGATCGGCCCGATCACCATGCGGATGGCCTTGATGAAAACGTCGCCTAGAGGTTTGAGCGCATCAGCGCTTTGCGGGAAAAAATAGCCCACGGCGACGCCGGCGATCATGCCCAGCAACACCTGTACATAGAGCGATTTCAGAAGCCGAAGCGCCATTGGCGTTTCCCTATCTTATTGCGCTGATTGATCCACGCCGCCACACAGACCTTAGCGTTGAATCCATAACAGGCCAGCGGTTTAGTCGGGCTGGCATGCAAACAAAAACGCCGGACGGGTCAACCGTCCGGCGTCCATGTTTCGGTGAACCGGAAGGGTGGGTCCTAGTACTGGAAGCGGACGCCAACCTTAAAGCTGCGGCCGACCATGTCGTAATAGGTGTTGCCGAGGTTTGTGATCGCAATGATGGGCGGATCTTTGTCCATCAGGTTATCGATCACGCCATAGACCTGCAGCTTCTTGCCGTCTCTATTGCGGATGTCATAACTCGCATTGAGACGGTATACGACCGACGCTGGCCATAGGTTCTGGTTGATACTGTTGGTGTTGGCCGGATTATAATCTTTCGTGTTGTCAGGCCCAATCGCAGTCGACTGATACAGGGTCGCCGACTTGAGCCTGGTGTTGAGGTTCACGCTCAACGCGTTGAGCGTATAGGTCAGGTCGACGGAACCCTGCCATTCCGGCGGCGCGAAACCGGCGGAGTCCTGGTCAGACACCGCACCCGTGCTGAGCACCTGAATGGTACGCAGATCGTCCAGCCACGAGGCCAGGGCGCGTACTTCCAAACGGCCCGGCAGGTTGAAGCTGTCGAGCGGGATACGGTCGCTGGCTTCGATATCGATGCCGTCAACCTTCTGCGAGTTCAGGTTCAGGTTGGGCGTAACAACCCTGGCGAAGCCGAGCGGCGTGTTGTCACGCGTGACGTACTGCTCGTACTCGGAGAGCTTCTGAACCAGCAAACGGTCGAGCACGTCCTGGGTGGAGATGCTGCCGATCACGCCGGCGATGTCGATGTTGTAGTAGTCGACGGACAGGCGGAAGCCGTTGGTGAAGCCCCATTTCGGCTGGAACACCACGCCGCCGGTCAGGGT
>CAISYT010000064.1 GCA_903889785.1 uncultured Caulobacterales bacterium | reverse complement strand
GTTCACCGACGAGGCCTGGCTGGAAGACCTGGAAAAGCAGATGGACACTGCCGGCGGGTTCCTGCCGGGCCGCTCTATGGCCGACACCTTCAACGTGCTGCGCAGCAATGACCTGATCTGGTCGTTCTACGTCTCCAACTATCTGATGGGCAAAGAGCCGCGACCATTCGACCTGCTGTACTGGAACAGCGACCAAACCCGCATGCCCAAGGCGCTGCACCTCGCCTACCTGCGCAATTTCTACAAGGATAACGCCCTCGCCGCCGGTGCCATGACCCTGGGTGGGGTCAAGCTCGACATGAAAAAGATCCAGACCCCGGTCTATATCCAGTCGAGCAAAGACGATCACATCGCACCATACCGCAGCGTCTATCGCGGGGCAAAACTGTTCGGAGGGCCCGTCACCTTTATCATGGCTGGCAGCGGCCACATCGCCGGCGTGATCAACCATCCCGCCGCCAACAAGTATCAATACTGGACCAACGACGCCCTACCCGCGACGGCGGATAGCTGGGTGGCTCAGGCCGTGGAGCATCCAGGGTCCTGGTGGCCCAACTGGGCCCTATGGCTAGCCGAAAAGAGCGGTCCAATGGTGGCGGAACGCGACCCCGCCAGGGGTAAACTCAAGCCGCTCGAAGATGCACCGGGCAGCTTTGTGAGGGTGAAGAGCTAGGCCGGCACGAACTTTAGCGCCGCACCATTATTGCAGTAGCGCCAGCCGGTCGGCTTGGGGCCGTCGTAGAAGCGGTGCCCGTGGTGGCCCAAACATTGGGCGCAGTGATATTCGTCGCGCTCATAGCCGATCTTGTAGTCCCTCTTGAACGCCACATTGTCTCCGATCGCGCGGAAGAAGCTGGGCCAGCCGGTGCTGCTTTCGAACTTGGTGTCACTACTGAACAGCGGCAGGTTGCAGCCCAGGCAGGCAAAAGTTCCCCTGCGGTGCTCGTTCAGAAACGGGCTGGTGCCGGGGTACTCAGTGTCTTCCCTGCGCAGCACCGAATAGGCCTTCGGCGGCAGGCGCTTTTTCCAATCAGCATCGCTGATCTTGCGAAACGGCGAGGTGGCGAAGCCCTGCTCGGTCTTATTCAATGCCGGCGAGCCAGACGCGGCTCTAGCGCTACCGAACGCCATGGCGGTGAACATAGCCGCACTGCCGGTCAGCAGGGCACGACGAGGCATGATCAGGGCCAACTTTTTCATGCCCCACTCTAAACCTGAAACGCTGCAAAGTTACAGTCCTCGTCATCACCGACAAGCACGCAGCGCGCCGATCCGGGATCCAAAACGCCGTGCCCTGGCCATGCGCTACAGCCCCGCGTGGTCGTCCAGGCCCAGCATGATATTCAGGTTCTGCACTGCCGCACCCGAAGCCCCCTTACCCAGGTTGTCGAGTTGAGCCACCAGCCGAGCCTGGCCTTCAGACTCGTTGCCAAACACGAACAGCTTGAGGTGATTGGTGCCGTTCAGTCCTTCGGGGTCCAGGCCGGTCATGGCCATGGATTGCGCCAGGGTTGCGACCTCCACAAAGGTCTCGCCCTCAAAATGCGCATGCAGCGCGTCACGCACGTCGCCAAGCGTCAGCCCTCTGCGCAAGCCATCCAGAAATAGCGGTATCTCCACCAGCATGCCCTGATAGTAGCGGGCGACCGAGGGGGCGAAGATCGGCCGTGCGATCAGCCCCGCCTGCACTTGAATTTCAGGCACATGTTTGTGCGCCAGCGATAAGCCATAGAGGCGGAAATTATCCTGGGTCTGGCGCTGCTCGAACTCGGCGATCATCGCATTGCCGCCGCCGCTATAGCCGCTGACCGCATTGATGGTGACCGGCCAATCCTGCGGCGCAATTCCCGCTTCAACCAGAGGCCGGATCAGGGCGAGCGCGCCAGTGGAATAACAGCCAGGATTGCTCACCCGTTTGGAGGCGGCAATGGCCGACTGCTGGCCCTTGGTCAGTTCAGGAAAGCCATAGGTCCAGCCGTCTGCCGTTCGGTGGGCCGTAGAGGCGTCTATCACCCGGGTATTGGGGTTCTCAATCAGGACCACCGCTTCCCGCGCTGCGTCGTCGGGCAGGCAAAGGATCACCATGTCGGCAGCGTTGAGCAAATCGGCCCGGGCCGCAGGGTCCTTGCGCCGCTCGGGATCGATCGACAGCAGGCGCAGGTCATCGCGCCCAGCAAGCCGTTCGCGGATCTGCAGGCCGGTTGTGCCGGCCTCGCCATCGATAAAAACCGTCGGGGTCATCTGGACCTCATAAAGAAAAAGGGCGCTCCGGTTTCCCGAAGCGCCCTTCCATAAATGCGAAACTCGCCAGGAAGACTAGCGCTTCGAGAACTGGAAGCTCTTACGCGCCTTGGCACGGCCGTACTTCTTACGCTCGACCACGCGGCTGTCGCGGGTCAGGAACCCATGCGGCTTCAGCGCCAAACGCAACGCTGGCTCATAATAGGTCAGCGCCTTGGAGATGCCGTGACGCACCGCACCGGCCTGGCCCGAAAGGCCAGAGCCCTCGACCGTGACCACAACGTCAAACTGGCCGACCCGATCAGTCACCAGCATCGGTTGGGCAATCATCATGCGCAACACCGGACGGGCGAAATAGACTTCCTGATCGCGGCCGTTGATCGTGATCTGGCCCTTGCCCGGCTTGATCCATACGCGGGCGACGGCGTTCTTGCGCTTTCCGGTCGCATAGGCGCGGCCTTGGGGGTCGAGCTTCTGCACGGCAGGCGCGGCTTCCGAGTTGGAAGAGAGGGCCGCCAGAGCGTCCATACCTTGATTTTCGGCCATGGTTATTGGCTCCGCGCGTTCTTGGGGTTCAGGCTCTTGAAGTCGATGACTTCGGGGGCCTGGGCCTCATGCTTGTGTTCAGCGCCGTTGAAGATGCGCAGGTGGGTCATCTGGGCGCGGGCCAAGGGGCTTTCCTTGGGCAGCATCCGCTCGACGGCCTTTTCCAGCACGCGTTCAGGGAAACGGCCGGCCAATTGCTTTCCGGCGGTCACTTCCTTGACGCCACCGGGGTGGCCGGTGTGGCGATAGTAGACCTTGTCGGTCAACTTCTTGCCGGTCAGCTTGACCTTGGCGGCGTTGACCACGACGACAAAGTCGCCGCAATCGACGTGCGGGGTATAGTCGGGCCGGTGCTTGCCGCGAAGGCGCATGGCGATGAAGGAAGCGAGACGACCGACGACAACGCCCTCGGCATCGATCACGATCCACTTCTTCTGCACATCGGCCGGCTTCAGCGAAGCCGTGATCTTTTGCATGGGTCTAATCCTGGAAAGTAAGAGGCGCGGCTGATACCGGCAGACACCGCCCAGGTCAAACAGTTTTTGCGAGCAGATATGCGCTCAAAAGCTTTATTTACAAGGGTTTGCGGATATAGGTAATATAATACCGCAAGAAACTACACTCGCCGAACGCGCCACGCCAGGATCGTCGCCGTCGCCAACATCAGCGCCCCACCCGCCTGATGCAAAGCCCCCAGAGGCACTGGCACAGCGGTCATCAAGGTTACAATACCAATGCTGGCCTGGATCAAAGCCGTCACGGCGACGAGCAAGGCCAGCCGTTTCTCGTCCCGCGCCAGTAGGCGCGAGCGCGCCGCAATGAAGCCTATGGCCAGGGCGACAATCAGCACGCCATATGCCATCATCCGATGATTGGCCTGAACCGATGCCTGGTTGTGAGCGATGGTGTTCCAGATTGAACCCGGGTCCAGATAATCACGCGGCCAGAAGCGGCCATTGTACAGAGGCCAATCGTTATAGAGCTTGCCCGCCCGGTTGCCGGCCACCAGGGCCCCCAGTAGGCATTGCAGATAAACCGCCGCCAGAAAGGCCAGGGTCAAGCGCTTCCATGGCCCCACAGCCGATTGCCGTGCCGCTCCGGCATAGGCCGACAACCCAGTCCAGATCAGGGCGCAAAACAGGAAAAGCGCCAGGCCGAGGTGGGTCATCAGACGCTCAGGGGCAACTGAAACCCGCGCCTGAAGTCCGCTTGCCACCATCCACCAGCCAACCGTCGCTTGCAGTCCGCCCAAAGCTAGTAGGCCCAGGCACGGAAGGATCAGCCGCCGCGGAATCTGCCGCCCGATCAGGAATACCATCAGTGGCAAGGCGAAAATTAGGCCCACCGTGCGGGCCAGTAGTCGGTGGCTCCACTCCCACCAGTAGATAAACTTGAAGGACTCCACGGTCATGTCTGGGTTGACCAGCCGATATTGCGGAATACGCTGATACAGTAAGAATTCATGCGCCCAGGCCGCCGCCGACAACGGCGGGAAGGTGCCGCTGATCGGCCGCCACTGCGTGATGGAGAGGCCGGAATCGGTCAGGCGCGTCACCCCGCCAACCACTAGCAGGGCAAACACCACCAGGGAGGTGACCCAAAGCCAGATCGCCACGGCGGACGACCGATCCGAACGCAGGTAAGAGGTCATGGTACGCGACTTAAGCCTGTGCGATTGTCTTGGCCACACTCATTTGCGGTTATCGCGGGGAATTTTATGAGCGGCTTCGGCGTGTTTTCGGCCGTGATCATCGGTATTCTGGCCGGCTGGATCGCCGAACGGGTGCTGCAGCGCCGTCATGGCCTTTTCACGACCCTTATTGTTGGGGTGATCGGCTCGTTTATCGGTGCCTTTATCGCCGGGCGACTGAACATCATGGTCTACGGCTGGATCGGCAGCCTGGTGGTCTCCACCCTCGGATCTATCGTCTTGCTGGCGATCCTCGGCCTATTGCGTCGCCGATGAGCCCGCGCATCCGTAAAGCTATCGGCGGCGTCGCGATTCTGGCCTTCCTCACAGCCTATGTCTTTGCGGCAGTGACCGTCGCGGCCCACCTGCCACCGAACCACCTGATCCAGCTGGTCTATTTCGCCGTCGCCGGCATCGCCTGGGGCTTACCGCTGCTGCCTTTGATGTCCTGGATGGAACGGGGCGGTCCCAAGCCTTAGCCTGGCTTGAAGCTCATCAGACAGGTCAACACCAAGAGGCTGGCCGCCTTCTCCATCGGCGATCGAAAGGCCTTGGACAGTTCCGGGCTGACGGCTGGCTTAGTTGCCGCCTAAAAAGGCGCAAGGCCGACCGCCGACTACCGAAACCATGCCGTCGTAGCTAAGGCTGTTATCCGGCCGGTGGGCAGTTCGTTGCAATTTTGGTTGCATCGGGCAGGGCCTTGGCCGGCGGGGTCATTCCTGGGC
>CAISYT010000063.1 GCA_903889785.1 uncultured Caulobacterales bacterium | reverse complement strand
GTGTGTGGCCTCCATGGCGGCGGCCACAAAGGTGCCGGTCACGGTGAAATGCCGCATCGGGGTGGATGACCAGGCGCCCGACGTCGCGCTATTCGACCTGGTGGATGCCTGTGCGGCGGCCGGAGTCGCAACCTTCGTGGTGCACGCCCGCAAGGCTTGGCTCAAAGGCCTCTCGCCCAAGGAAAATCGCGATATCCCGCCTCTGGACTATCCGCTGGTTTACCGTCTCAAGCGTGAACGGCCCGATCTGACCATCGTGATCAACGGCGGAATCAGCTCGCTGGACGAGGTGGAAGCGCATCTGCGGCATGTCGATGGCGTGATGATGGGCCGCTCTGCTTATCATGAGCCGGCGCTGCTTCGTGCCGTTGATCGGCGCATCTTTGGAGATGCAACCGAGGATACCGATCTGTTCCAAGCGCTTGCACGCTATCGGCCTTACATGGCGGCACAGCTGGAGACGGGGGTAAACCTCAACGCCATGACCCGGCATATGCTGGGTCTGTTCCACGGATGGCCTGGTGCCCGGACGTGGCGACGGATGCTGACCGTTGACGCCGCCGCGCTTGGCGCGGGGCTGGAGGTGCTCGATCGGGCGGTCGAAGCGGTGCTGTCGGCCCAAGACAGGCTGCGCGCCTAGCGCGACGGCACCAAAGGCTTGGTCGGCGCTACTGTTGCAGGATCAAGGTTTGGGGCGTGGCTTCGAAGCGAGATAGTCGGCCCAGATAGCTCATGCCCAGCAGCGAGGTCTGCAGGCCTTTTTCGATGACCAGAGCATCGACATTGTCGACGTTGGTGCCGCCGACCGAGATCGAGGCCAGCTTGACCATGGCGGCGCGGGCCTTGCCGTCGGCGGTAATGACGCTGGCGTTGTATGTGAGATCGGCCGGTTGCAGGCCAAGGCGTTGGGCGTCTGCGAGGGTCAAGGCCACAGCGGTGGCACCGGTATCAACCAGGAAGCGCACCCGCGTGCCATTTACGGCCGCCTCGGCCCAATAGTGACCATCAGCCGCCTTTAGCACCGATGCGGCATTCGACGCGCTGGCGAGGGTGGCGTCGGGTTCGGGCCGAAGGGTACGCATCACCGCAGCCTGGGCGGGCATGTGGTGCAGGGTGTCCAATGCAATAACGGCACGTGCCGCGCCGACAGCGGATAGCCCGCCCGCCAGCGCCATGATCGCTATTCTCAGCATGCCACACCCATGGATACAGGCTCTTTTTGAGCCCTGGGGGTGATTCTATTTCGGCAGCGGTTGTTAAGCTGTAAATTCGCCGGCGTTTTTTTCGCGTTGGCGCAAAGCCTTCATCAGCCCGCGACGTTGGGCGTCGGAATAGGATCGCCAGCGCTCGATCTCTACCTCCGTGCGGTAACAGCCCAGGCAGAGGCCGGTGCTCGGGTGAATGACACAGACCAAAACGCATGGCGTGACGATGGATTGACGGTTCGACATCCGCCTAAGGGTGGTGATAGCCCTGCGCCCGAGCAAGGCCGGACTGGAAAAAAGATAGCGTTGTCCGCTCCACGAGGGAGCACCGCGATTTGCGCGACGCGCTGCTGGCGGCTAATCGGGTGACATGAGCGTACGCCCTTTTGACGACATCCTGGCCTTGCTGGCCGATCTGCCCGGCCCCGATATGGCGGCGCAGGAGACGGCGCGTGATTCCGCCGGTGGCGGTATGGGCGGCCTGGCGGAGATCGCTGGTTGGGCGGCGGCCTGGAGCGGGCGCCCGATCCCGCAGGTTAACCGTCCGATTCTTGCGCTCTATGCTGGGGCGCATGCCAGCGTCTCAGCGCACGGCGGCACCGAGCGCGAGCGGCTGGAGTTGGTCGCCGCCGGTGGGGCGGAGGTGAGCCGCTTGGCGCAATTGCATGGCGCTGGCCTGGAGGCCTTCGATCTTGCTGTGGACCGGCCGGTGCCGAGTATTGTGGAAAGTCCATCGATGGGTGAGCGGGAGTGCGCGGCCACCATCGCCTTCGGCATGGAGGTCATGGCAAAACAGCCGGACCTGCTGATTGTCGGCTCGATCGGCCAGGGCGCAGGCCTCGCGGCCGCAGCCCTAGCTATAGCCCTAAATCGCGCTGACGCTGGCGCTCTCGATGCGCGGGCCGTTCAGGCCGCGATGCGGGTTCGCGGCGAGACCGCACCGCTAGAGCTGCTGCGCCAGTTGGGCGGGCGTGAGACAGCCGCGGCCTTGGGGGCCATTGTTGCGGCACGGGTGCAGAGAACCCCGGTGCTGCTGGATGGTCCGGCGGCGCTCAGTGCCGCAGCGGTGCTGGATGCTCTGGCCCCCGGGTCAGTCAGCCATTGCCGCGCGGCAGACGCTGATGCGTTTGGTCTGGGGGCCTGTCTTGATGTCCCTGCACTATTGAGCCTGAATATCGCCAACGGCGAGGGTGCCGCCGGCATGGCGGCGCTGGGCGTGATCCGTGCCGCCTGTGCCCTGGCTACGCCGCTATGAGCTACCGGTTTGACCGGCCCTCGCCCAATTTTGATAGCCGCACGGCGCCGCCGGACATGGTTGTGCTGCACTATACGGGCATGCAGAGTGCGGCGGCGGCGCTAGACCGCCTGACCGATGCGGCGGCCAAGGTCTCGGCCCACTATATGGTGGATGAAGATGGGTCGGTGTTCGCCCTGGTTCCGGAGGAGCGCCGCGCCTGGCACGCTGGGGTGTCTTTCTGGAAAGACCGGACCGACATCAACGCCGCGTCGATCGGTATTGAGCTGGTCAATCCTGGCCACGCGTTCGGTTACCGTCCGTTCCCAGAGGTACAGATCTCGGCCCTGATCGACCTGCTGGATGACATTCGTAGCCGCTGGACGGTGCCTGAGCGCTTCATTCTGGCCCATTCCGACGTGGCGCCAGCCCGCAAGGAAGACCCAGGCGAGCTGTTCCCCTGGGCGACCCTGGCTGCTGAAGGGCACGGCCTTTGGGCTGAGCCTGCCGGTGCACCCGGCGCGCCGCTGACCCTCGGCGATAAGGGGGCAGGCGTGTTCGCCATGCAGGCCGGTTTCACGCGGCTCGGATATGATTGTGCCCCAACCGGCAAGTTCGACGCGCACACCGCGACTGTGGTGCGGGCCTTCCAGCGCCACTGGTTGCAGACCCGTGTCGACGGGGTGGTCTGCGGTGATGCGCGCGCCCGGCTGGTGGCCTTACTGCGGCTGGCCAGCTGATGCACCCAGCCGTGCCATTCCGGGTCGAGGACCGCGAGGTGCTGCTGGCTTTCCTGCGCGAGCGGCCATTTGCGATCATTTGCGCTAGCGTGAAGGGCGCGCCGCTGATCGCACAGGCACCGATGATCGTGCGGGAGATCGACGGGGAGATCGCGCTCGATTTCCACGTGTCGCGCGGCAACATGTTGGCACCGCACATCGTGCAGGGCTTCCGTGCGTTGATCCTGGCGGCTGGGAACGATGCCTACATCAGTCCTGATTGGTATGTGGGCCCCGACCAGGTGCCGACCTGGAACTATGTCTCTGTCGAGGCCGAGGGCTCGATCGCGCCACTCAATGAGGCCGAACTGATTGCCCAGCTCGACGCCATCTCTGCGCTGGAGGAGGGGCGGCTAAAGCCCAAGGCACCCTGGACGCGCCAGAAGATGGCCCCCGGAAAGTTTGACGCCATGCTGCGCGGTATCGTCGGTGGCCGGATGGTGGTGGACCGGCTGCAAGGGACCTTCAAGCTGTCGCAGAACAAGGCCGATGAGGACCGCTCCGGGGCAGAGGTGGGCCTTGGGGATCACCCGATCGCAGACCTAATGCGCAAAGCCAGACCTTGACCTGAAGTAAAACCAAAGGCTTATCGGTGGCGGACCAGACGGTTGGACGGCCGCGGTCTTCGCAAGAAGGTCGAGGAAAGTCCGGGCT
>CAISYT010000062.1 GCA_903889785.1 uncultured Caulobacterales bacterium | reverse complement strand
GTCGGCAAGGCGCGGTCGCTCAAGAAGCGCGTTATCCAGTACGCCCAGGGCCGGTTCCACACCAACCGGATCGGCCACATGGTCGCCGCTACCCGAAGTATGGAGTTCACCACCACCCGCACCGAGGCCGACGCCCTGCTGCTGGAAATCAACCTCATCAAGCAGCTCAAGCCACGCTTCAACGTGCTGCTGCGCGACGACAAGTCATTTCCCGAAATCATCATCCGCCGCGATCATGCGGCACCGCAGATCGCCAAGCACCGCGGCTCCCATGCCATCAAGGGCGACTATTTCGGTCCTTTCGCCAGCGCTGGTGCGGTCAACTCCACGCTCAACACCCTGCAAAAAGCCTTCCTGCTGCGCTCCTGCACTGACGGCGTCTACGACACACGCAGTCGGCCCTGCATGCTGCATCAGATCAAACGCTGCAGCGCGCCCTGCACCGGCCTGATCTCCATTGCCGATTACAACGCCCTGGTCACCGAAGCCTCGCTGTTCCTCAAGGGCAAGAGCCGCCTTGTGCTCAAGCGGATGTCTGACGAGATGCAGGCTGCGTCCGACGATCTGGAGTTTGAACGCGCCGCCCGGCTGCGTGACCGGATCCGCGCCCTGTCGTCTGTGGCGCTGGAGAGCCAGATCGTGACCGACGCGGTCGAGGAGGCGGATATCTTCGCGCTGCATGCCGACGGCGGCCAGGCCTGTGTGCAGGTGTTCTTCTTCCGCGCCGGACAGAACTGGGGCAATCGTGCCTATTTTCCGCGCGTCGACAAGGCCGATACCGACGCCGAAATCATGACCGCCTTTATCGGCCAGTTCTATGACGACAAGCCGATTGCGCGGCAGATCCTGGTCAATGTGATGCTTGACGAAGCCGACCTACTGGCTGAGGCTTTTGCGCTGAAGACTGGCCGCAAAGTGGAGATTTTACAGCCCAAGCGGGGCGGTAAATGCGACCTGGTGCAACACGCCCTGACCAACGCCCGCGAAGCGCTAGGCCGAAAGATGGCTGAGAGTTCGGCCCAGTCCAAACTGCTGACCCTGGTTTCCGAGACCTTTGGCCTGGAGGGCGTTCCCGAACGGATCGAGGTCTATGACAACAGCCATATCCAGGGGACCAATGCGGTTGGCGGTATGATCGTGGCAGGGCCGGAGGGCTTCCAGAAAAGCCAGTACCGCAAGTTCAATATCAAGGGCACGGACCTCACACCCGGCGACGATTTTGGCATGATGAAAGAGGTGCTGCACCGGCGCTTTTCCCGTCTCGCCAAGGATGAACAGGCCGGTGAGACCCCGCCGCGCCCTGATCTGATCCTGATCGACGGGGGGGCAGGCCAGCTTGCCGCCGTGCGCGAGGTCATGGCCGACTTGGGCCTCGACGACATCGCCGTGGCCGGGGTGGCCAAGGGGCCTGATCGCGACGCCGGGCTTGAGCGCTTCTTCATCGAGGGCAAGCCGCCCTTCATGCTCGAGCCGAAATCGCCGTTGCTCTACTACCTGCAGCGCTTGCGGGATGAGGCACACCGCTTCGCCATTGGGGCCCACCGCTCTCGGCGCACGATGGAAATGCGCAAGAATCCACTCGACGAGATCGAGGGCGTTGGTCCGGGCCGAAAGAAGGCGCTGCTGCACGCTTTCGGTTCAGCCAAGGGGGTGGGCCGGGC